>CALMZT010000877.1 GCA_937870805.1 uncultured Chloroflexota bacterium | reverse complement strand
GGTTGGGCTAGTCTACGGCTTCTTGCCCTTCATGGTGCTGCCGATTTATGCTTCGGTGGAACGTTTCGACTTTCACTACGTTGAGGCGGCGCATGATCTCGGCGCAAACGATTGGTGGGCGTTCTGGCGCGTGGTGTTCCCGATGACGCTGCCGGGCGTGATCGCGGGCTGCATCCTTGTATTCATTCCAGCGATTGGCGCGTTCGTCACGCCGGATTTGATGGGCGGCACGCAGGGCTTGATGATCGGCAACCTGATTACAGGACAGTTTCGCGGTTCGGCGGGCAACTGGCCACGCGGCGCGGCGTTTTCGATGGTGATGATGGCGATGGTGCTGCTGTCGCTGCTGGTGTACGTGCGCTTCGGAGATCGAGAGTAAGTGGTCTATCTCATCATTCGTGCGGTTAACCCCTATCCCCCAGCCCCTTTCCCCGCCAGCGGAGAAAGGGGAGCAATGCGGGGCGTGGAGTCGTTGAGTAATATTTTTGGTCAATTGCGAGACAGACCAATAGTGGGGGAGTGTAATGCGCCACAATAAAGGCTTGCGCACCATCGTGAGCTTACTTGCGAAAGCTGGACTCGTCGTATTCGGCTGTACCACTGCCTTTACGGCGTGGTTGTTGACGATTAGTTTACGAGCCGAAGATCCGCTGCAAAGCCCGCTGAATCCTGTCGGCGTGATCGCGTTTATGATCGTGCTGATTATATCGGTGGCGGTAGTTTTATGGTCAGCGTTTACTCTCTATCGAGAGAATCGCTGGACTGAGGAAGAATTAGCACCTGAAAAGCAGAAGAACAACGACGATCAGTAACGCATCCAGAACAAGAATAAAAGGAAACAGGGATAGACGATGGCACAGTCAGTATTGAAAGCACAACCTCAGCAGGAAATCCACATTGACCGCAATAAAGCACGCTTTGACCTTGCCACGCGCGCCTTCGGCAAATTCATGCTGGCGCTCAACCCCATTGTCGTTTACTTCTTCCTGTGGGCACCGATTGTGCTGCTGGTCGTGTTCTCGTTCAACAGCTCACGTTCGCTGGCGCGCATCGAAGGCTTCACCTTGCAGTGGTACAGCAACATCTTCAACGACATTGCAGGCACAGAAGCGCGCTTCACCACCACCATCATGCTGCAAACCCTGTGGAACAGCATCATTGTCGGTTTTATGGCGACGCTGATTTCGACGGTGATCGGTACGCTGGTGGCGCTCAGTCTGGCGCGCGGCAATTATCCCGGCAAGCGCTACATCGATGGTTTGCTGCTGCTGCCCGTTGTCATCCCCGAAATCACGCAGGGTATTTCACTGGCAGCGTTCTTTGCCATTTGTTTTGAATACATTGATAACTTTACAGGTACACGCATCGTTCCCGGCTTGCATACGGTGATTATCGCGCATGTCGCGTTTTCGATTTCCTACGTGACGATTGTGGTGCGCGCACGTTTGGCAGACATGAACCCACGCCTTGAAGAAGCGGCGCGTGATCTCGGCGCGAACGAGTGGCGCACGTTCTGGCGTATCACACTCCCACTGATTCTACCGGGTGTGATCTCTGGCGCGCTGCTGGCGTTTACGCTGTCGCTGGATGACTTCGTGATTACATTTTTCAACACAGGACCCGGCGCGACCACGCTGCCGATCTTCGTTTATGGTTTGCTTAAGCTGTCGGTGACGCCGGAAATTAATGCCATTTCCACGATTATTCTGGTATTGTCTACGGTACTGATCGGTATTTCGCTGGCGCTGCAAGGGAGCAGTGCGGTAAGGAGATAAAGCAAAAGCACACCCCTTATCGCTCACTGATAGCAGTCGGCAGAAGAGTAGTATATTGTAGTATTTTCAAGCTATAATACTAATTTTACACACTCAAGCGAAAAATGCGTTTATTACCCCGCCGCCCCAAAGTTTTTATCAGTTATCGGCGCAAGCCAGGAATTGATTTAGCTTCACGTATAGCGGAAGCCCTCAAAAAACAAGGTGTGGATGTCTTTCAAGACGTTCAAAATCTACCAAGAGGTCCTTATCCTGAAAACCTCTTAAAAGCTTTAAAAGAGCGCCTGTTTTTACCCGTTCTAACCCTTGATACCCTTAATCGCTGCCGTGAAGATAGTGACCCGAACAAACCCTTTGACGCCAATGACTGGGTATTGAAGGAAATCATTTATGCGTATATATATCGCCATGATGACTGTATTCCCGTCTACAGTCCTGATTTTGCCTTTGCGGACTTAAAAACTTTCCTGCCTCATAAACCGTCCAAATGGCTAGGCGATCAAGAATCAGTAAAAATTGATAAGCAGCATCTATTTGATGCCTCTGTCGACAGAATTACTCATCTAATCGAACCTCGAAAATGGGTTCGGTTGCTCTGGCTCGCTCCTGTTAGGATCAGTATCTATACTCTGCTAATGCTTGCTTGCCTGTCGGTGATTGGGTGGTTCACTCTACGTAACATTTTCCCTCCTGTGCTCCCGTTGAGCAATCCGATCAATGTCCTTACTGCACCAGGCTGGTTATCGACACTCATTATCCGTGATGTTGCTGTCGGCACGAACAATGCTTGGCTGGCGACAGATAACGGTTTGTGGGTCTATCGTGTTGATCAGAATGTTTTTGAACCTATTTCCTCTGTGACAGATGATCTTTTCGTCGTTGCCACCGATGAAAGTGGAACTGTCGTGTGGTTTGCCTTAGCAGACACCACAAACAGAACAGATCTGATAGGTTTCTATGATGATAGCATTGGTACAGCAAATTTCATCACTCCAGAGATTGGAAATCAACCGATGGAGGACAGTGTGTTGAGTATAGCCGTCAGTGCGGACGGTACGATGACCTGGGTAGGAACCAGTACACAGGGCATTTTGCAGTATACGGCGGGCACATGGGAAAGCATTCTCATTCGCACTTTTGACTTCAATCCTGACATTCCCATTCCTGCAAATCAGATACGTGCGTTTCCACAAGACAATTTCTATCGATTGTGGGTCACAAATTTTGCTTCCGTGTATCGAGGCGCAAATCAGTCTAATGTCATTTGGGAACGCATCAATAACAGCACAACACCTCAAAATGATCTATTCACGAATGTAACCAATATAGCTGTCGATCAATATGGACATCTGTGGGTGGCGCACGATACAGGTGTGAGCATCCTTTTTGAACAGAGTGGTAATTGGAATGTGCAAACTAATCAATGGATGCTTTGTACAACGAGCAATAGTGCGCTTGTGTCGGTGCCTGTTTTCAGCCTGAGCGCTGGAGATGGCGGACGCTCAATTTGGTTGGTTTCGGCAGGAGGCTTAAACGTCATCGAAGCTCCCCCTCAACCACAGAACTGCAATCAGATACAGTGGTATGAGTGGGACGCGACTCACAGCGACGACCCCTTCTGGACGTTTAGCAACCAGAGTGAAACGGAACTACGCATTGCCGCCGATCCGGGAATTTCAGACATAGCTTGGGTTTTCAGGCAAAATTCGGCGCAGGCGCGTATATACGATATAAATCCATAAGGGGAAAATCATGACGGACATATTGTTGAGAATGAGTAACGCGAATGATACAGTAGATTATATTAAGCAGACGCTCGGCAGCGGTGATTACATTGTTGCTGTGCGTCAAACTGGAGTGGTGGTAAATCGCAGGTTTACTCGCCAATTGGTCTTTGCAGATAGGCGTGAACATTTGGCGGCTTATCCCGGACCCAATTGGCGGGATGAAACTGTTTATAATACACCCAGCGTTCCGATCAGTGAATTCGTTCTGGTGAATATCAGCAGCGCTAATGGAACGACAGACTATTTGCTCAACAGGCTTGGCAGAGAAGACCGTGATGTAGCAGTACGGATTACCCAGGGACCGACGACGATGACTTTCTGCAATGTACTGGCAGCATTTCAGAACTGGACTGGACCTACGGGCATTCCTTATGATGTAGTCCCGCCTTTGTCTTCAGGAATTGTTGTGCCGGGAGGTAACTGGATGCCAAGCGACGATGTGTATGTCAGCGTGTTAGCCAATATGCTGCGCTTGCCTGAGCGTCCCGACCTTGTGAATTTTGTAGTCGATGCCCTACGCAATCCTGAAGAAACTGAAGAACTCTTAAACGATCCAAGGGCTTTCCTGAATAAGATAGCGGTAGAAAACGAGCTTGAAGTGGATGCCGCACTTGCTGCCAGCTTTGAGACCGCTATCCGCGACATTGAGCCTCAGTTGGAGAGTTTTAGAGAAAGGTAGGCAATTTTGGCAAACTACAATACGATAATTAAAGTCAGGTAGAATTTCAATGTCCAAGCGAGAGGGTTTTGATGCCAACTATTCTTGTGATCGAAGATGAGTCTTCCATACGCTTGGACATTGAGCAGTTTTTGCAGTTCGAGGATTTCGAGGTGTTTACCGCTGAAAACGGTAAACGCGGCTTAGAGTTAGCCCTTCAGCACATCCCCGATCTGATCGTGTGTGACATTATGATGCCGCAGCTTGACGGTTACGGCGTGCTGGACGGGGTGCGTCAGAATCACACGACACAGAATATCCCCTTCATCTTTTTGACGGCGAAAGGCGACCACGACAGCCAGCGCAAAGGCATGGGCACGGGCGCTGATGATTATCTCATCAAGCCGTTCAACTTTACGGAACTGCTGTCCACGATCAAGGCGCGGTTGCAGCGCCAGCAAACCCTGCTTGCTGACGTGGCGCGGCAAATGGATGAACTCAGTCTGCTGCGCCGTATCGATAAAGAACTCAGCTTTCGCCTCAATCCCGATTGGATTATCGAACTGATGATGGATTGGGCGCTGCGGCGTACAGGCGCGCACATTGCCATCATGGGCACCATTGACCAGGATGAACCATTTCTGGAACTGCGCTATATCTACGGCGACTGGCAGGATAAGACGCCCAAAAAGGGAGACCGTTGGGCGCTGGAAGGAATCATCGGCAGCGTCGCGCGCAGTGAGAAACCCGTGCATATTGACGATATTGAGCAAACGCCGGATGTAAAGCCTATCCATCCAGAGATGCATTCGCTGCTGGGTGTGCCGCTGGCAACCTCTGAGCGACGGCTCGGCGTGATCCTGCTTGAGAGCCGCAAAATACAGGCGTTTAAAGACGAAGATGTGGCGTTTTTGCAGCAGGGGGCGAACCGCGCGGCGATGGCGCTGGAACAGTCGTATCTCTTTCAAGTGCTCATTCAACAGTATCAACAGGAACAGGATCTGCGCGCAACCTTTGGGCGCTTCGTCAGCCAGGAAGTTGCCGAGAAAATCCGCACAGGTGAAATTAACTCGGCGGGCGTGAATACGGTGGTGTCGGTGTTGTTCTGTGACATTCGCGGCTTCACAGCGCTGTCGGAAAGTCTCGCGCCGCAGGAGGTGCTCGAAATCCTCAACGAGTTTCTACCGCTGGTCGTGGATGCCGCGCGGGAACACAGCGGGATGGTCAACAAATTCGGCGGTGACAGCACACTGCTGATCTTCGGCGCGCCCACGCCTTTAGAGGAAAACGGCTATCACGCGCTGCGGGCGGCGCTGCAAATCCGCACGCGGCTGGAAGACCTCAACAAAACCAAATTTGGCAAGCGGGACTTCAGCATCAAAGTGGGCATCGGCATCAACACCGGCGAAGTGGTAGCGGGCGTGGTGGGCACAAAAGATCGCCAGGAATACACCGTGATCGGCGACAGCGTAAACCTCTCCGCACGTATTCAGGCATTGAATAAAGACTATCCTCATTATGACATCCTCATCAGCGACCACACTTATACGGCGTTGGCACAGCGCAAAAGCGCATTCGAGTTTGTTGACCTCGGCAGCATGTCGATTCGCGGAAAAACTCAAGCGGTGAAGGTATGGGGTGTGGTGGATGTGGCGAAACCTGTTTAGTGCAAGTTCACAGTTATCAGTTGACAGTTTTCAGTAACTCACCTTACACATCAGTTCGCTGTTGTGGACGCTGGCAGTTTTGAACTGCCAGCTATGCATTTTGGAAACCCGTGAACGGGTTGGGCGCTGCGATTTTTCAACCTCTTGAGAGGTTTACAAATTCTTGGCTAGCTCTGGGTTTTGAACCCAGAGCGTGAAATTGCGTAGCGTGAGTTCAGTAAGATTCAAAACTTGGAATACGCTCCTTTTCCACAACAGTTCTCTTGAAGATGCATGGGAGTGGTGAGCATTGAGGATATGTAGGGGCGCACCAATGTGTGCGCCCGACCATGTATATCCTTGAAAATCACCACACCCAAGATGCATTAGGGCTGGTGCGCCCCTACGAAACCATAGCATTTTGCTGCCAAATCAACGATCATTGGCAGGTATTATTTTGAGGAAAAAAGTATGTCAAATTTGCCGATGGCTGTTGAGCAGGCAGCCAGTTATGAAGAGCTGGAATTCTGGCGAAATCCCACAGGCGTTGAAGTGCCGCGTGATCGGCTGCGCTTCCTGTACATTCCAGACTATGCCGAGCATATGATGGTGTCGTGGCTTGCCAAGCAGATCTTTGAATACCAGCATACGCACGCCAACACCGACAAACAGATCAGCAAAATGATTATGATTACGATGGGTGCGCTGCTGCCGGGTGTGCTCTTGCAGGACTACATTCAACACGGCGCAGCAAAAGATATGCCAGAAATCGAGTTCGGCACGTTCGGCGTCAAATGTTATTATGGTCCTGGTCAACCGTTGGAACGCCCGGAAATTGTGCAGCCGTTGTCGATTGACATTCGCGGGCATACGGTTGCCATTGTCGAAGACCTGATCGATTTAGGCATGACGGCGAAGTTCGTGCAGGATACGCTGACTTCACCGAAGTATGGCGCGCGCGAAACGATCATCATCGCACCGTATCGCAAGAGTGCGTCGTCCATCTCAGCGGCGGAAGCCATCACCTTCGGCACAGTGCCTCACGATACATGGATCATCACGCCGCGAGAGCGCGTCGAAACGATGATTAAGCGCGTGCCGTATTGGGCTGGGCAGGGCGCTTCGAGGCAAGAGTGCATCGACAACCTGACGAAGATTGGCTACCACAAGTACCTGATTGACGAATGGTTCGATGCCGCGTGGGCGCGAGTGGAAAGTTGAAAGTAATCAGTCAACAGTAATCAGTTATCAGTTGACAGTCTAAATCAGGACTTGTGCTTGACCTCACCCCCCAACCCCCTCTCCCTCGCCATAAGCTGAGTGAAAGGCGAGGTTGTCGACGCGGGGAGAGGGGGAGAAATACAGATCGCGTTTATCCATTTTATGTACGTGAGCGAAAGTCCTATAAATATAGAAGACGTTGCCTTCTCCAACCAATAACGAACAACGATAACCAAAAACGAATAACTAACAACCAACAACGAGTAACAACCCTTATGTGGCAAATTGACAACGCACGCACGACACGCTTCCTGCAAGAGATGGTTCGGATTGACTCGATTAACCCCGGCTTGGTGGCGGGCGCGAAAGGCGAGGGCGATATTGCCGTGTGGCTGGTGGATGCCTGCCGCGAACTCGGTTTCGAGGTGCAGTTGCAGGTCACAGCGCCCGGACGCCCTAACGTCGTCGCACGTTGGGAAGGCTCAGGCGGCGGCAAAAGCCTGCTGCTCACAGGGCACACCGATGTCGTCAGCGTCGAGAATATGACAGGCGATCCGTTTGATGGACGCCTCGAAGATGGACTTCTGTATGGACGCGGATCGTTAGACATGAAAGGCGGGCTGGCGTCGATTTTTGGCGCGGTGGCGGCGCTGAAGGCGGGCGGCTTCACTCCGAAAGGCGACATCATTCTTGGCTTTGTCACCGACGAAGAATACCTGAGCATCGGCACGGACACGCTGGTGAAAGAAGTGAAAGCCGACGCCGCGATCCTCACCGAGCCAACAGGCTGCCAACTGTGTATCGCGCATAAGGGGTTTCAATGGCTGACGCTGACGACGCAGGGCAGGGCGGCGCACGGCAGCTTGTACAACGAAGGCATCGATGCGATTGCGCACATGGGGCATTTGCTGCGCGCGTTGGAGAGCTTCAACACCAACGTGCCTGTGTCACATCCGCTGTTAGGACGACCCTCGGCACACGCCAGCCTCATCAGCGGCGGCTTGGGCTTGAGCACGTATCCCGATCAATGTAAGCTGCAAATCGAACACCGGCTGCTGCCCGACGAAACGGCTGAAAGCGTCATGGAGTATTGGACACATACCATCACCACGCTCAGCGGTATGGTGCCGAGTTTCTCCGCGACGGTGACGCAGGACTTCTTTCGCCCCGGCTACGAGATTGACAAAGATGCGCCAATTGTGCAGACGTTGGACGCCGCATTTCGTGAGGTGCTGAAGGACGCGCCGAAGTATATGGGGCTGTATGCGTGGCTGGATGCGGTACTGCTGGGGAAAGCGGGCATTCCAACGGTGGTCATCGGTCCCGGTGGGGCAGGGGCGCACGCCGCTGTTGAGTACGTGATTCTGGAAGACGTGATGCGCTGCGCGAGTGTGATTGCAGAAGCGGTGGCGCAGTGGGTAGGGTAGGGTAAATTGTTAAAGGTAAATAGTATATTCTAATTCTACTTACACTTCCTCATTGAAATCACCGCGATATGAGAAGGCTATATCCTCTTCACTATCTGGCTTAAAGGTTCGGTCAGTTGTATTTCCGAAGCCTATCACCACCTTTTCCTCGAACCCCACATAATCTCCACTCACTGTTGTACTTGTAGCTTCAGCTCTTGGATATGGAACCGCCAATTTGTCTGTCAAAAGAGAATAGATGTATTCAGTTCGAGCTTCTCTCAAATTACTTAAGGCTTGCTCCAGCGTTGCTCCATGTGCTATACAACCTGGTAACTCCGGGTGTTGAGCCAGGATAATAACTTCTCCATTTGTCAATGTATCTCGAAATGTCTCAACATCGTAATCCCGTGAAGCCAATTTTTCGGCTTCTGTCCAAAGCTGTTCATTCATGCTCATCGTCCGCTTCCTCTTTTTGAATACTCAACAATTCCTCAATGACTGCGACAGCTTGTTTCACATAAAATTCTGACAATTCGCCCGAATGCTTAACAAAGGTGGGGCGTGTTTTAATGTCTGGATGTACGGCGACGTGGTGACTTCCTTTAGCTGAACGTACTTCAAACCCGAAAGCTTTGTATAGACTTGCTAATTCCTCAAAGCGCCAACCCTTTGGGTTGTTTTTTGCCTTTTGTAATCGCTTGGCAGCTTTAGTCACAGTATTTATTCCTGTGGCAATTCAGATCGCTCAACAACGTCTAGTGGGACTACACCCAATAAAGTGTCATTGACAAGCAATCGAAATTCATATCTGCCTTCTTTTGAAAATTGTAAGTCTCGCAAAGCAATCACAACATTGAATTCTGAGCGCCGTTGTCTATCCTTTGGTTGAGGAAAGGAAAATCTGCCTTCAATCTTTCCCAATTCATTAGCATCCTCATCAAAGAAGATTATTTTGTAATCTCGCTGTGTACCAAACTCTCCTAATTCAGCCGCAACTTTAGCGACCAAATACATTGAGGGGTGAACTGCCGGAAATATTCTTGCCTGAATAGTGTTAAATGCACCAATAATATTTAGTTTGTGCCCCGCGTCGAGATTCGCAAAATCTGCCAATAAAAAGATGCGAAGTTCCATCCCAATTAGCCTTTCTAGTGTGTCCATTATAATGCATATTGCGTCATGTCCATCTACGATGTAAAGAGGAATAGAGCGATTGCATAAAATTTAATGAAAAGGCTATGAGGGTTCACAACATATTTGTAGGGACAAGCGTACAGGGCTGAGCAGCGGGCGAACA
>CALMZT010000876.1 GCA_937870805.1 uncultured Chloroflexota bacterium | reverse complement strand
TAACGCTCACCAGTAAGCGGACCTTTTCCATCGATGGGTTCACCTAGTGTATTCACTACGCGGCCAACCATTCCTTCTCCTACTTTGATAGAACCGATCTGGCCGGTACGTTTTACTTTAGCTCCTTCACGGATATCACCTGTTTCACCCATCATTACCACACCCACGTTATCTTCTTCCAGGTTAAGGGCGATTGCTTTTACGCCACTTTCAAATTCTACCAGTTCACCGTAACGGACATTTCCCAATCCGTATACACGTGCGATACCATCACCTACCTGCAACACGGTTCCTATTTCTTCTAGGTCGGCACCTGCATTAAAATTGCTCAACTGCTGGCGCAGGATCGGTCACGCTGGTCACTGGCAGGCGACCAATTGATTGTTGATCTCGATTTGAGCGCGGAAAACTTAAAGCCGGGACAGCGGCTTGCCCTCGGTACGGCAGTTCTGGAGATCACCGACACACCGCACAACGGCTGCGCAAAATTCACCGAACGCTACGGGCATGAGGCTATCCGCTTTGTGAATTCGCCCGAAGGTCGTCAGGCGCGCCGACGCGGTATCTATGCCCGCGTGGTGCAAGCCGGCAGCGTGAGCGTGGGTGACAAAATATCGAAAGTAGCAGCAGATAGCCAATAGTACCTTCAGGACTTTCGCTTTTCGGTCAATTTGTGCCTGAACAAGGGGATTAATCCCTTTGTTCGACAGAGCAAGAGCGAAAGTTCTGACCTTGTGATGTCAGCCCACCATCGGGCGCACACGCAGGTACGCCCCTACAGACCCCTTCTTTTACTCCGTCTTTAAAAGGGTTTCCAAACCGCATAGCTGGCAGTTCAAAACTGCCAGCGTCCGCAGCGGCGAGTGTTGGCGTAAGGTGAGTTACATCACTGATATTATTTTCACTGTTTCCTTACAAGTTGCATTAAAGTGTCAAATGGAACCCAAATGCACGCCATTTTGTGCTATGGTGTCCTTTAAATGTGGTTGATGGCTGATCGAACTTTGCTGCCGATTGCTGCAACTTAAAAATGCAATTCATGTGCCTGTAGCTGCAATTTCACTGATTTTTCGCACGTTCAAATTGCAGCAAGCCTACTCATAGTTGCCGCCGACCCCCTTTTGCAGCAACAGGTACGCTTGTTGCTGCCGAAAAATATCGTTATGGCGTGACTGGCGCAACCACCGTCGGTGACGCCGCGCCTTTCGTGAACGTCCAGGGACCACCCGATGGACAAATCTGCTGGAAGTTCATATTTAGCGGAATCACGTACCATGTGAACGTGCCAGCTTCAGGCAGTTCTACCGCCACGTTGATCGTCTCGTTCTGGCGTCGGTCAATGGTGCGCTCCCACACTGTCCCGTTAGGGCGATGGACACGAATCAGCCAGCGATCAGCGCGCGGACCCCGCCAGTTGAATGTCAACTGCCCGTTGGGATCAACATCGTAAGCGTAATCAATCGGGGTCATCACCTCATAACCCCCGCATTGTATCGCTGAGGGATGGGCTGAACCCGGCACACGCAGTTCTTGCCCCGCGCGAATGATATTCGGGTCACGGATACAATTGGCTTCCGCGAGTTCCTCCACCGATGTGTTATACAAATCGGCAATGCGGGCTAAGGCATCGTTCGCCTGTACGGTGTAGCGTAGTCCCCAATCCTCGCGCGGTTCACAGCCCGGCGTCGACGTAGGCGTGGCGGTTTCCAGCCCGTGAATGCCCTGTATCGTCGGCGCGAGGGGGAGGCTAAACGTTCCCGTAGGGGTCGGTGTAGCCGAAGGCGGCGGCGTCGAAGTCGGCGGCTCGAAGGTAGGCGGCGGGCGCAGGGTATTGCTCGGCGTGAGTGTTGCCAGCGGCGTCGAAGGCGGCAGTGTCTCCGTCGGGGTGGCTGTGTTGGTGCGGGAGGCTTCCTGTTGTGCCTGTATCCCTTGATCGGGCAGGAGCGCGGCAGGTCCGCGACTAATCAGCACGCCCAGTTCAAAGGCGATAAGAATCAAGAGAAATGTGACAATGCGCGGCACCCAGGATTTCATATTGAAGTATGCTCCATTTCCACGACGGGCTGTGGGGTTGCTGTCGGCGGGTGTTTTTCACGCGCGGTGAGCTTACCGTCGTTCAGGTCAAAAGCGCGGTCTACGTATTCCATAATCATTGGGTCATGCGAGACGATCAAAAATGCTGTGCCGCGCTGCTGAGCGATTTCACGAAACATGGTAAGGATGCGGCGCGCCATCCGCATATCCAAGCCGCTGGTTGGCTCGTCTGCCAGCACCAGTGCGGGATACATTGCCAGGGCACGCCCAATCGCTACACGCTGACGCTGCCCACCACTGAGTTCTTCGGGCATGTGGCTTGACCACGCGCTCAAGCCCATCATATCCAGAGTTGCCTTCGCACGCCGACGCCGTTCCAGAAACCACAATCCCGACAAACGCAGGGTGATGTCGATATTTTCCAGCGCGGTATACGTGGGCATGAGCGTGTGGTTCTGGAAGATGAAGCCGATACGCTTACTGCGCAGTCTGGTACGCTTGCCCTCACCCATGCGCAAAATATCTTCACCGCAAACACTGATCGCGCCTTCGTTCGGACGATCCAGCGCGCCGATGAGATTCAGCAGCGTCGTTTTACCGCTGCCCGATGGACCATAGAGGGCGACTAACTCTGACTTCTCGACTTTGAGATCAATGCCGCGCAGCACATGTGTCGCACTCGTGCCAGTACCGAACGAGCGATGTACATCTTCGACGCGCACAACGGGAGTATCGCTCATAGACTATTTACCCCTATCCCCAGCCCTTTCTCCCGCCGCCGCTTCGCTTAAGGAGAAAGGGAGTAATACGGGAACTCGCGCGATTCTCAGCACATTCCCAAGCCATGAGGTATGAATTAAAGCGCAAATCATGAACTTACTTTCATGCTTTGTTGTGTGTAGAGCTTTGAGAATCACTTTAAGCTCCTTTTCCATTCGGTGACGATTTGCGACCAAAAAGGCGGCTCAGGAATGAAGCACGTTTGGGCGGCGGCGCATCCTGGAAGTCGTGCAGGGTCGTTTTGCCATCGAGTTCTTCAATCTCTGGACGCAGCAGCACCCCTTCAGGACGGATTTCGACGGCGAAGGTCGGCGCAGCATGCAGTTTGATGCGCGCCTGCTCTGGAAGCTGTACATTGCCGTGTTCATCCACCAACAAGTCGGCGGTATCGTCGTGTGTCAAATCCTGTCCTAATGAGCCATCACGCAGCGTCAGAATGCGATCTGCGTAGCGCGCGACTTCCATATCGTGCGTGACCATCAGCACCGAAAGATGGTAGCGTTCGCGCAGTTCACCGATGAGGCTCATCACCTGCCGTGCGTTCTGGCGATCCAGCGCGCCGGTTGGTTCGTCTGCCAGCAGAATTTTTGGCTCATTTGCCAGCGCAATAGCAATCGCCACACGCTGCTGTTGACCCCCTGATAGCTGCGCGGGATGTTTGCGCATATGTTCGCTCATACCAACGGTCTCCAATAAGTCTTGCGCGCGTTTCCGACGCTGCCAGAAGGGCACACCTGCCAGCATCATCGGCAGGATGACGTTGCCCAAAGCGCTGCGATGCGCGAACAGGTTGCGCTCGACCTGCTGCCAGATGAAACCCACCTGCTGCAAGCGATACTGTGTCAGATGACGCCCTTTGAGCGCCAGCAGGTTTTGCCCATCGACTACCAACTGTCCAGCGGTGGGTATATCCAAGCCGCCGAGCAGATTGAGCAGCGAACTTTTGCCCGCGCCGCTGGGACCGATGATCGCCACCATTTCACCGCGCTCCATCTCAAAGTCGATGCCGCGCAAGGCGACGATTTCATGCCCGCTGACGCTGTAGGCTTTCACGAGCTGGCGACATTCGATAAATGGCATATATGCCTCATATACTCCAAATACAGGTTATTGGTTATTCGTTTTTAGTTTTTCGTTGGAAGGCTTAGGTGTAAAGCCTTCCAAAACGACAATACTGCATAACCAATAACGAATAACGAACGACCAATAACCTCTACTGTCCCACAATCACATCGCCTTCGACGACGCTGCCTTCGACATCCAGAATTTCTACGCGATCATCGGTCTGCAAGCCCAACTGCACATCAACGGCGCGCTCACCATCGGGCGTTTGCACGATCACGAAGGTGCGTCCCTGAAAGGTGCGGATCGCTTCTGGCGGCAGCCACAAAACGTTCTCGCGCGTTTGCAGCGGCATCACAATCTGAATCAAGCCGCCGAGTTCGGCATTGTCCAGCGTCGCGGCGACACGCACCGTTTGGTCGGCGTCGCGGCTGCTGATCGGCAGGCGGCGAATTACACACTGCACAGCGGTTTCCGACTGATTGAAGATTTCGCACACGCCGATCATACCCACGCTCAAATTCTGTGTGTCGTTGAAGGCGAGGTTGGCGATGGCTTCTAACGGCTCAGGCAGCGCCAGCGTAAGCACCACGTCGAACGCCGCCACATCATCTCCGGGAGTCACGTTCACTTCCAGCACCACGCCGTCAATCGGCGCGTACAACGACGACTGCGCGATTTGTGCCACGATTTGATCGACATCAAGCTGTGCGCTGTAAACGGCTTGTAGCTGCGCGGGGTCTGCGCCTGCGCCGCTTTGTACTTCGCTGAGGTTGAGTTCATTTTGCAACACGGTGTTTTCTGACTGCTGCACAGTAAGAAGGTGATTGTTGTAACTTTGCGCGGCTGACCAATAACTGACTTGTGCGCTTTCCAATTGAATCTGTGCGCTGAGCAGGTTTTGATAGGCACCATCGACTGCTGACGCCGGATTTTCAGGGCGGCTCACAGCATCGTCGTAGGCACGCTGCGCATTTTCCAGCGCGAGTTGTGCACTTTCGAGAGAAAGGCGCGCCGATTCGAGGCTCGACCAGGGCGCGCTTTGTATCGTGTTTTCCAGCGACAGACGCGAGTTCGCCAACTGAAACTGCGCATCGACAACGGTTTCACTATCCTGTGTGCCGCCGCTTTGCAAGTTCAATATCGCTGTTTGTAAGCTCAGGTTGGCGCTGGCAAGCTGGTTTTCCAATTCAGTGGTTTGAAAAGAGGCAAGCAGTTCGCCTGTCGTCACCGTATCTCCGCGCTGGACGTTCACCTGCTGAACAGTACCCGCGATCTCGAACGAAAGCTGCATCTGATCACGCGGCAGCCAGCGTCCACTGAACTCCAGCGTTTCCTGCACGGTGCCGCGCTGGACGGTATAGGTTGGGCGCGCGGCGGCTGGCGCGGTAGGAATCGGCGTTACCGTTGCCGACTGTGCGACTTCTGCTCCCTGCGCATCGGCTTCCTGCGTACCATCGGGGGTGCTTCCGCCGCCATCGGGCACACAGGCGGTCATCGTTAGAATAAGCAGAAATAGCGCTGCGTAGTGCCGACAGACACTAAAGTGTCCGGCTGCCGAAGTACCACGTCCACTAAAGTGGACAGCGAAATACGTACTGAACACGCAAGCTATACTCTCTATTGATTGGGACAAAAATCTAAAGAGATTGTGTAGAGACATACCTATGTGGCTATCCGTTTGTATGGGCGCACACGTTGGTGCGCCCCTACGATTAACTATCGCGTTTTGGCGCGGCAGAAAGGGCTTTTGCATGAAAGCGGCAAGCCAGCGAAAATTCATCAAAGAACGCTCCACAATGATTACCCATCCCCTAAGCGAACCACTGCCGCCAACTGCTGACGACTTAAGAACAGCGTTGTCGAAAGGGTGACTGTGATCGAGACAATGGCAAAGATCAGATAGACGTTGTTGATTTCGCTCCATGCCACGCGCACGAGGTACGGCGGCAAGCCAGCGCTGAAATCGAGCAATGGTAAGAACAGCCGCGTTGTGGTGATGCCGATAGACGTACCGCTGAGAATGCCGCTGCTGGTGGAAATGCCGTGCAGCATCACCATATACGAGCCAAGCGACGAACTGCGCAGCCCCATTGCCCGCAGCACGCCCAACTGTGTATGCTGTGCGCGGAACGAGGCAACACTCTGGATAATCGCAGCGATCAACGTGAGGGTAATGGAGGCGACGAAACCTACTGATAGGAAGCCGAGCACACCGCGCCGTGCCGGATCAGCACGCGCCTCCGCCAATGCGCTGTCAATTGATAACCAGCGCGTGACCGGGAAATTGACAGCTTGAATTTGCGCGCGCACAGCATCGACATCAACGCCGGGCTTGAGGCTCAGCCACAGGTCATAGGGCAGCGGCGAACCGACGAGTTCAAAGATGGGGTCGATGTTGGTCAGCGCGAAGAAGCCAGCAGACGGGTCAAGCGTCGGGAAGTAATCAATTAAGCCCATGATACGCACGCGCGTCTCGTACCATTCGTTGAGCGCCGAGATTTGCATGTTCACTTCCTGCCCGACGACGAGGTTGTACTGCCCGGCAGTCTGGCGGCTGAGGATGATGCCCGTGCGGTTGCCAGCGAGGTTGTTGAACAGCACGGCGAGTTGGTCACTGGCGAAGTCCTCGCGGAAGTGCGTTACGGCGGCAATCGAGCCACGATCAACGCCCATTAATGTGCCATCGACGCGCTGCGAACTGAGCACCAGCCGCGCCGTATAGCTACCGACACGCGAATAAGTAGCAATGCCATCGACCAGCGCTAAATTCTGGATAGGCGGCGCGTTGAAGCCTGTGACGGTGGTAGTCGTTTGCCCCGAAGCGTCCTGTTCGCGGTCAGTCTGCGCATCGACAGCGGTGACCAATACCAAATCTGCGCCAACCTGGTAGTCAATTGTATCAACAAGGCTGCGGTCAACCGTGCCCGCCATTGAAGATGTAAAGCCAATCAACGCCAGCGTGAACGAAATCATCAGCAGCACGCCGCGATAACGTCCGGCAGAGCGTGTCAGTTCGCGCAAGGTCATCAGCAGCGCGACGCTGTTGGTCACTGTCAGCAAGTTAGAAAAAATGTTCAGCAGGATTTGCCACAGACGCAGGAATAGCAGCACCAAACCGAGCGTGAACAGCGTCGGTCCGATGAACGTCAGCGGGTCGCCGAAAGCGTTCACGGCGTCGGTAGATAGACCGCCCTGCTGCCATAGCGTATACAACACATACGCGCCGGGAACCAGCAGGATGATGTCGAGATACATACGCTGCCACCACGCTTTGGATTGGCGGGCACTGCTGCGGCGCAAGCTGTTGACGTTTTGTGCAGTTGCGCGCCATGCCAGCCATAATCCACTGCTGGCGGCGATCAATCCAGTCAATGTGGCGATCAATATCGCTTGCGGTGTAAAAACGATTTCTGGCGCGGGATTGCCACCGTCAAAGCGCAAAAATGAAGCAGTTTGCACGACGAGACGCACGATGTAGGGGCTTGCCACCATCGCTACGCAGAGCGCCATGCCAAGCATCGACAGCCACATCGTTAAATGCAGCCCGACAAGCGCGCGGCGGCTCATACCACGACTACGCAGCTTCACGTCATCGGGAATTTGGCGATTCACGAGTAAGCCAGCCACCAGCGAGACAAAATAGAACACCAACCCACCTACAGGCATCACGATGATAAACAACTGCTGCGTCAGCGTGTTGACTTCGTTGCTAAAGGCGCGCAGCCCATCGACAGGCGAAAGATCCTGACGGATGCCGGGCAGTACGGTGTCGATGATGCGCTGTCCATCAGCGATGCGTCCGAGCAGCGATTCGACTTCGGAGGCGCGGGCGTCGCTGCCATCGAACACCAGATACCACGCCGTCTCATCAATCGGGGCTTCAATGCCTTCAAGCATCGTCCACAGGTCGGCGTCACGCACGATGAACACTTCGTCAAAGAATTTCGGCGGGAAAATCCATGCCGGGTCATCTTCGTTGATGGGACGCCACAGCGCCGCTACCCGTAAGGTCACTGAGCCGCCACCTGCACGCTGCGCGGTGAGCGTATCGCCCACCTGCAAGCCCATCGCGTACAATGCGCTTTCCGGCAGCAGTGCAGGGATAACTCCCTCTTCAACTTCGAGATCATCTGACCATTCGCCCGCGACGATGGTGATCTGGCTTTCTATACCTGTGATGTTGGCGATGCCAAATGCGCCCATGTTGCTTGACTCTTTGCGCACGTTCCACGTCCCGCCGCGCGCATACGTCACCTGCTGGGCGACAGGCAAGCCAACGGTGTCGGTAAAGCTCTGCTGCATGGCGGCACTGGCGTTCTCGACATCGGTACGCCCGATGTTGCCATTCCACGCGCCAAGATAGCGGAAACGGAAGGCAAACGGCGGATTAGGCAAGCGCGAAGTCAGCAAATCGCTGTACACTGAATCAACGTACAGCGGCAGACTCAGCGCCAGCGTCGTGGCGACCATCAAGCCGACAAGCACCCACAACACCAGCGTGCGGTGCTGCCAGATGCGCTCTAGAGTAAACAGGAAATGGTCGATGAGTTTGAACATGGATGGGTTGTTGTTTAGTCGTTAGTCATTAGTCGTTAGTCGTTAGTCGTTAATCGTTGCTGGTCGGAGTGATGGCTGATGCAGATTGTTCCTACAAAAACATTCCCCTTTATGATGGGGAAAGCGGGGAGGCAAGTCAAGCGATTTTTACAGACATTGTGAAATCGCATTCTAAGGTTGCGAGTAAGAAAGTGGCTCATCGCTCAGCTTTAGGAACCACACCAGCTTTCCGCAACCCATTTAGGACTTACGCAGTTGAAGAAGATTTTCGGGAGCACACGTTGGTGCTCCCCTACTGATGTTGTGCTCAACTGCGTAACTTCTAACATTGTTAAAATCGTCGGGCAAGCTGGTCTATTCCGAATAACTTCAATAGGAGTTACTCATCCTCTTCCATGATGAAGCCGAACAGGCTTTCCGTTTCGGGATCGACTAACACAGCACAGCGCGCGAACTGGCGGAAGTAATCGATTTGTTCTTCCTGCGTGCTGTAGAGTGCCTCATCAAACGGTGGAATATCCGCCGAGCATTGCAGAAAGTTTTCGGAGAACACCTGCGCCTGTTCCAGTTCAGTTTCCAGATCAGCATCCTCCAACACGTAGGCATCGAATGCCTGAAACAGCCATAACTGGATGACAAAAACGCCGGGGAACTGGTCACCACTGCCAAAGTTACCGGGCAGCACCACCAGATTCGGGTCTTGCAAGATGTCGAAGAAGCTGCGATAGAAATCGAGCGCATTGGGTGTCTGCGAAGCGGCAAACGCTGGGTCGTCTATCAGTGACAGGCGTGCGGGCATTGCACCAAGCAGATCAGGGCGGCGCGATAACGCGCTGAGGAAGCGGTAACACGCATCGGGATTCTGCGAGGTGGCACTGATATAGCCTGTGCCAATGCCGTAGCTGACAGGTGTGTACTGGCTGCCGCGCGGATAGGTCGTCAGACGATAAGGGTTTTCTTCCTCACCATCGGGCGATGCCTGGAACTCGAAGCCAAACGAACTAATCATGTCGTCGTAAATCGGGGATTGCTGGAAACTGCCCCCGCCACCTGTGAAACTACCTAATTCACTGTAATCCAGATAACCCTCGCGCGCCAAATCCAACACCTGACGTATTGCCTCGATACTCGCAGGGTCATTGAAGTTGACAATCGGCGGATTCGCAACAGCATCCAGCGGCATTCCACCGTAAGCGGCGATCAACAGCATAATATAGCCCCCGCCGCCGAAGCCCGGCGAGAAGGGTGGGTCTTCGTCGTCGCTAAGTTGCAGACTGCGCAGCGCATCTTCAAATTCGGCGACAGTCCAGCCGTTGACTGGCTCAAACACGCCTGCTTCGGCAAACTGTTCACTGTCATACCACAGGATTTGCGGTTGCAGCGTCATCGGCAGCGCATAGGTTCGTCCATCGCGCTGCACCTGCGGCATGACGCCCGGTGCCATATCGTTCGGGTCAAAGTCGAAGTCGGCGTCGAGGAAAGGGTCGATGCTCAGAATCAGCGTGTTATTGCTGCTGGAGATGGCGTTATACGGCAGATAGAAGCAGTCCTGTTCTTCAGCCAGTGTCGCAAAGTCGTCAAAGCCAGTGGAAAGCTCCACATAGCCTACGTCCGGGTCTTGCGCGACAAAATCGGCAATCAACTGATCCCAGCCTTCCTCGTCAGGCAGTGATGAGGTGAAGATGTTGACATTCACGCGCAGGGCAATTTCGTTCTGCGAAAGGATGGGTGTGGGAACGGGCGTAGCGACAAAGATGGTCGTGGTATCACGGCGGGCTTCGGCGGTTTGCAAATCCTCAACGGCTTGCTGTTCCATCTCTTGCAGCGCAGTGGCAGCGTCAACGTTGTCCTCGCGCATGGTGCTCAGAGCCTGATCGATATAACCTGAGAAGCGCAGTTCTGAGACGGGCAGCGCACCCATCGCCGCCTGATCGAGCAGCGCCTGTACATCATCAGGAATGTTGAGGATGCCGATACCATTTTCTGACTCAACGCCGACGAGGCTTTGACGCGCGGGCATCATGCCGAATAACATTTCCACGAGTTCAATATCCCCGGTAATGTACTTCGCCAGCTCATACGCCAGCTCAGGTTGTTCAGTGCCCGCACTGAGAGAGACAGCGTTTAATTCCAAGCCCGCGAAACCACCGGGCAGCAGCGCGCCGCCGAATTCGTCACTGTCCGTGCTGAACATCAGGTTAAAGGGCTGCTGAATGGTCAACGGTACTTCGTTGAAGTCCCAATTTTGTTCGCCAGTACCGCCGAAAACCCCTTCCTGATCGAGCGCGTACCATTCGTCAAGCAGCGCGACCAACTCTGGATCGGTCAACAGCGGCGCTTCGGGGAAGGTGCTGCTGTCATAGAAACCTTGCGAAAGCAAGCTGCGCAGCACATAGTTTGCACCAAACGAAGTAAAACCGGGGAGCGTCACCTCGCCGTTTTCGTCACGCTGCGTTAAGGCGCGCACCGTATCGGCAAAATCGGCAAACGTCCAATCTTCGGTGGGATAGGGAAGACCCGCGTCGTCAAAAGCATCCTTACGATAGATAAAAAGGTTAAATGTGCCTGAAATGGGCAGCGCCCAAACCCCCTGATCCCATTGGAATGACTGCCACATCGCGGGGAAAAAGTCAGCTTCGTTCAGCGTGGAGTCGGTGGCGATCAGCGGCGTGAGGTCGAGTAGATAGCCTGCGCGGGTGGCAGCGACTTGCAGGTTGTAGCTCGTCATGAACAGCACATCGGCGGTGGCTGCGTATTCCGCCATGCTGTCCAGATAAGCGGCAATGTCGTATTCGGGCGGCGTGGGGTATGCCAATTCGCTGTTTACCGACGTGATGACGACGCTGACGCCGGGATTGCTGGCTTCAAATTCGTCAAACATCTCATCATCGAGACTGCTGGCGACCCAATCGGGGACGCCGAAAGTGATGACGGTGTTATCCTGAGCGAAAAGTGCGGAACTAGCAAGGAGTGTCGTCACGAGGGCAAGGAGCAAGAGCACAAGAAATAGTTGTTTGAGGCTCATATTTATCCTTTCGTCTTGCGTTATCGGACTCTACGTCGAAGGCTGGCGCAAAGTTGCGGCACAGTCTCATGGCAGCTAAAAGCCCGCGACAGACGGGAGTCTTCTAGATACAGTACGTTTTTCAGGCGTTTTTGTCACCCCCTATTGCGAAATTGTGACCTGTTTAGTCAAACGCAAAAGCGGCACATTTAATGAGACATGCACTCCTCATTAGACGACGGAAGAGGTGATTTAGTTCAATTTTGCTGAGATTTGGGAGATGTCAAGTTATCAGTTGAGCAAGTTCTACAACGTCGCGTGCGCAACCCCACGAGAGGGTGACGCCCACACCAGCGTGTCCATAGTTGTGGATGATCGTGGTGTTGTCGATCTGCTCAACTTCCAAGCGGACTTCATGGCGTCCGGGGCGCAAGCCGACTAACGTAGCAATGATCGGCGCGCTGCGCACACTCGGTTCGATCTCGGCGCAGCGCGTGAGGATGTCGATGTTGATTGCGGGGTCAGGGTCTAAGCTCCAGTTGTTAGGTTGGGAAATGCCGCCGAGAATCACACCATCGTTGCGTGGAAACAGGTAGGTGAAATGATCGTCGTCCATGTAGCCCTGCTGAATATGCGACGCGGCGATTTTAATGACCTGCCCACGCAGCGGATACACGCTCGAATCAGCAGCAACGGTACGCGCACCCACGCCCGTACAATGGACGATGAGCGTATGCTGACCGATGAGTTCAGCAAGTGAGGTAAGCGCGCGCTGTTCGATGTGTCCGCCCGCGCTGGTGAAGCGTTCCACCAGGCATTGGAGATACGTCGGCGTTTCGATGATCGGCACATCCATGAGAAAGCCGTCGGAGAAGCCTTTTGGCAGTTGATGTTTGGGGATGCGTTCAAAGAACGGTAGACGGTTTTTGAACCAGGGGGCGGCGACGGGATGCACAAACACTTCGCGCACGCGCCGCAGCAGGACGCCGCTCGCTTCATCTTGAGTCATCGGTAAATAGGTTTCGAGGGAGTGTTCTGCCCAGCGACGTATACGCGGATGTGAGCCGTAGCCGTACCAGATAGCGCCTGCAACGGCGGACGTGAGATTTGGCGGCAAGTCACGCGAAATGATCGTGACGCCAAATCCAGCTTCCTGCAAACGAATGGCGGAACTCAAGCCGATGACGCCACAGCCAACCACAACTGCTTCTTTGGACAAGCTAGACTCCTAGAAAGTATAGAGGATTTAGCGAAAGTCTTGTAACGTTTTGCGCAAAACCTCACCCTTGTATCTTGGAGAGAGGGGAAAGCGATGAGACAATTATCGCCACTCCGATGGAAGATA
>CALMZT010000875.1 GCA_937870805.1 uncultured Chloroflexota bacterium | reverse complement strand
TAATGCCCTGCGCTGCGATGAGTCTGGCGGCTTTCAGGGTGTTTTGCAGCAGCATGGCAATCGTCATCGGTCCCACGCCGCCGGGCACTTTAGTGATGACGCCCGCCACCTCTTTCGCGCTTTCGTAGTCCACGTCGCCCACGTAGCGATAACCATTCTTCGCCGTCGGGTCGTCAATCTTGTTCGTGCCCACGTCGATGACCACCGCGCCGGGTTTCAGCCAATCACCTGTCACAAACTGCGGCTGCCCAATGGCGGCAATCACAATATCAGCCTCCCGCACCACGTCCGGCAAGTCTTTCGTGCGGCTGTGGCACACCGTCACCGTCGCATTGGCTTTAATCAGCATCAACGCCAGCGGCAAGCCGACGATGTTGCTGCGCCCCAAGACCACTGCGTTCGCGCCTGAGATTTGCGCGCCCGCCTCTTGCAGCAGCACCATGCAGCCCGTCGGCGTCGCGGGCGTAAACACGGGTTCGCGCCCTTTCATCGCCAGCAAGCCAATGTTGATCGGGTGAAAGCCATCGACATCTTTATCGAGGCTCACCAGCGACAGCACGCGCTGTTCATCAATGTGCGGCGGCAGCGGAAGCTGTACCAGAATGCCGTGAATCATAGGGTCGTCGTTCAGCGATTTCACGGCGGCTTCGACTTCTTCCTGCGTGCTTTCGGCGGTCATCATATGCGCCACCGACGTGAACCCCGCCTGATCGCAGGCTTTGCGTTTCATGCGTACATACTGCGCCGATGCAGGGTTATCGCCTGCCAGCACCGCGCCCAACCCCGGCGCGTAACCGTACTGCGCTTTAAATTCTGCTGCTTCCTGAGCGATTTCGGCGCGGATACGTTCGGCTATGACTTGTCCGTCGAGAATCTGTGCTGCCATCTTTCACTATCCTCAATACTTATCGGGTAGAATGATGCAAAGATTATCATATGCCGCAGACTTTGCGTACTGACAAACGACATCTCTACCATTGAGATTTTGTCAACGCTTTATGACAACTCTTCTACAAAATTAAATTCACTTACGGCGATAATCGGGTAACATTATTAAAGACGACAATCGAGCATGGACTCATGCTGCGACGAAAGGTCCTCATATGCACAAAATGAAGCTCCGTTCAGGCAAGCCGCAATCCGGGCAAGCGTTGGTTGAATACACGCTGATCGTCGTGCTGGTGATCATCGCGTTTGCGGTGGCGCTGGCGGCGACAGGTCCGGCAATCGGCAATGTCTTTAGCAACACTGTTTGTAATCTGATTCAACAGACGAACTGCGCTACTCCTCCACGCTCCGTACCCGATGTCAACGCCTTCTGGGCAACGGTCACATGGGCAGCACAGCAGACGCCACAGGAGAGTCCGTTCCCGACGAACCCGCCTGTGCCACCGCCCGCGACGGCAACGGCTGGTCCCTCGCCGACGCCTTCGCCCACTATCCCGACGCGCACGCCGATTCCATCGCCCACGCCGGGACCGACCAGCACGCCTACGGACTTCCGCGATGTCGCGCCGAACTGGTACGAACGCGCTGACCCCGACACTGCGGTCAAGTGGCGTCTGGACAACACGGTGTACCTCGGCGGTGAAGAGTGGATTGGCGACTACTTTGCCAACACGACGCTGGGAGGCACCGCCGATTTCCGGCAAGCCAACAGCGCGCTGACGCCACCGTCGCCGTTCGCCATCAACTTCAACTGGACTGGCGGCAATGGACCGCGTGCAGGCTGGCCCGCCACTGGCAGCCCCGGCGAAAACTTCTCCGTGCGCTGGTTCCGCCGCATTTACGTGCAGACCCCCGTGACGTTGAATTTCGACCTGCGCTCCGGTCCAAACGATGGGGCACGCTTCTACGTTCTGGGACCGAGTACAGGTGGCAACATCGCTGATCCCACGTCAGGGGCATCCTGCGGTGCGTGTTTAATCCTCAATGACTGGACCCAACACGCTTCCACCAACACAGTCAGCACCACGACGCCGATCACGATGACCACCAGGGCGGCCAGGCCGCCGCCCGCGCCGGTGACCGTCCCGTGTACGCCCTGCCGCTCCTCGCGACGGCAGCGACCGACGCATTTCCCGC
>CALMZT010000874.1 GCA_937870805.1 uncultured Chloroflexota bacterium | reverse complement strand
GGCTTCAGTCGTCAAGCCGTTGAGGTGTTGGTATCACAAACACAGCCGGGAAATGGGATGGCGACAGACAGTGAGTGGGCAGTTGTATTACATAAGGCTGGCTTCCATATAGACAGCCTCCTGGTAGATGGTCTCGATTGGGAAACCGCAGATCGTTATTTATCACACGCCGCCGACCCGGAAACACAGCGCCGAGTTGCCGACGAATACGATTCCAAAGTCGAAAGCTGGCAGTTCCGAACGCAGTTGGCGCGTGACATCATTCGAGTCGGCTTGGAAGCACTGCGCCGATGATTGAAAAGATTGTGGTTGGTGCGATTCTGCACAATGCGCAGGGCGATGTGCTGCTGCAACTGCGAGACGATAAACCGGGACTACCTTATGCCAATCACTGGACATTGTTTGGCGGCAGCGCAGAAGCAGGGGAAACTCCCGATGAAGCGATTCGCCGCGAACTGCTGGAAGAACTTGAACTTGCCCTGCCGCTGACCTTTTGGAAATTCTATCGCTGCCCGATACGCAGTATCGACGGCGTTATCACGACAAATAATCACATTTTCATTGGGCAGATGACACGCGAACTCAGCGAATTAACCTTGCACGAGGGGCAGGCGATGCGCTATTTCAGCCGCCATGAAGTTGCCGATATGCGACTGGCATTTGATCAACATCTGATTTTGAACGAATGGATAAATACCCATGACTGAACTTACCCGCACCGCGCAAGGACTCGCTGCCGTAGAAGCCATGTTCGCGCGCGCAAAGCAGCAAAACCGCGCGGCATTCCTACCTTTCTTCACCATCGGTTTCCCTAAATACGAAACTTCGTTGGAGGTACTAACGGAAATGTCCAAGTTAGATGTCGATGGTTTTGAGATCGGGATGCCCTTCAGTGATCCCTTAGCTGACGGTCCCGTGATTCAGGAAGCCTCACAAATCGCGCTCAACAACGGCATCAACGTGCGCAAATGTTTGCAAGCCGTGCGGGAACTGCGTGCGCGCGGCGTTCACCAGCCGATGATGATGTTCAGCTATCTTAATCCGCTGCTGGCATATGGTATTGAGGCTTATATCCGTGATGCTAAAGAGGCGGGCGCGGATGGCTTCATCATCCCTGACCTACCACCAGAAGAAGGTGGCACGTTTGCCGAAATCTGCGCGCGCGAGAACATGGCAATGGTCTACTTCGTCGCGCCCACCAGCAGCCCTGAACGGATCGCTATCGCTGCGCAGCACGCAACAGGCTTTATCTACGTGCTTGCCGTCACAGGCATCACGGGCGTGCGCGCCGAGCTTGCGCCCGATTTGAGAGCGTTTATCCAGCGTGTGCGTAATGTGACGGATAAACCATTGGTGTTGGGTTTCGGTATCAGCACACCAGATCATGCCCGCCGAATGAACGGCTTGATGGATGGTTTCATCGTCGCCAGCGCCCTGATGCGTCTTGGCAAACAGGGAACGGAAGCCGTAATTAATTTAGCACGAAGTTTGCGTCAGGCATTGGACGGTTAACAATGTTGAACTGGCAGCCACCGAGCCAATGGCAGCGCATTACGACAATTGACGCTCACACGGGGGGTGAACCCTTTCGCATTATCACCAGTGGTTTCCCGGAACTGCCGGGCAAAACCATTCTCGAAAAGCGGCAGTACGCACGCCAGCACTACGATCACCTGCGCCGCACGTTGATGTTTGAACCGCGCGGGCACGCCGATATGTACGGCTGCATTCTCGTTCCACCTGTGACATCTGATGGCGATGTCGGCGTGCTGTTCATGCACAATGAAGGCTTCAGTACCATGTGCGGACACGGCATCATTGGGCTGATGAAAGTCGGCGTCGAAACAGGCTACTTTCCCACTGATGATAGGCAGCGCGTCGTCAAAATTGATACACCTGCCGGACGTGTAATCGCAACGGCATATCCCAGCAGTGGCAAAGTGGAACGTGTTTCATTTCTCAATGTGCCTTCATTTCTACTTGCGCGTGATCTCACCGTCAATGTCCCCGACATCGTGACAGTAACCTATGATCTTGCGTTCGGTGGCGCATTTTACGCCTATGTCGATGCAGATTCTCTTGGTCAAGACCTCACACCCGAAAACCAGCGTCAACTGATTGACGTGGGAATGCGTATCAAACGTGCGGTGATGGCATCCTATACAATTCAACATCCCGACCCCAACGCCAACGCCGACTCCGGCAATCTGGCCT
>CALMZT010000873.1 GCA_937870805.1 uncultured Chloroflexota bacterium | reverse complement strand
GCAGATCACCGTGATGATGAGGCCAACAAACAACCCGGCTGTTGCCAGCCCGCCACGGGTCCCGATGCCTGCCTTGCGCGCACGCCGCCAGTTGCCATAGGTCGGTTCCCTGTATGTGTTCTCGATAGCGGCCATTTCAGGCACCCCCCGTGGATTCTTCGCTCATGTCTTTGATGGCCCCGGAAGCGGCCTGGCCTGCTTCAACGCCCTTCTGCGCAGCCAGTACGGCGACACCACCGGCACCCGCGGCCACAGCGCCACCGCTAGCGGCCTCTCCGCCGCCTGAAGCAGCACTCCCGGCACCGGTAGATGCAGCGCCAGTGGCTCCGGCGCTCCGGGTACCTGTCTTCCCCGCCGTGCCGGACGTTCCTGCCGTTCCCTGGCTGCCAGTGCCCGAGGGGCCCTGCGATCCAGGGCTTTGGCTCGAGGTGCTGCTGGTTGTCGTCGAGCTGGTGGATGATCCGCCGCCGCGTCCGGCGCTGCCCATGCTGATTGCGCCGGAAGCCAGTGCGCCGACCGTCCCTGCTGCCAGACCGCCACCGCCGCCAGCGACAGCACCAACCATCGGGGTGACGAACCGCATGAGGGCTGGCATGGCGAACAAGGCAATGACCATCAGAGCCAGTCCCGTGACCGTTGCCAATAGCGCGGAGCCGAAGTCCTTGCCATCACCAACGTTTCCGAAGATTTTGCTGCCGCTGAGATCAATGCCGACGACGGCGTGCCCTTCGGCGTTAAATTCCAGCAGCGGACGGCGACGCCCCCCACTCCACTCCGTTGAATCGGTTGTGCGTACTAAGCTCGATTCCACCAGTTCGTCGATAATCCGCATGACGGTGGGCAGGCTGACCCCCAGCTTTTCGGCAATTAACGTGCGAGAAATCGGACTTTCACGGCGCACAATCTCTAGAATCGCGGAACGATTAATCCGCCGCATATCGGTGGCGGTGATGGTGGAGGGTCGCCTCATGAAAGAAAGCCTTTTTGAGTGTTCCAAAATCTAATTACTTACAGTCTGTAAAACTTAGTAACATCGTGTAACTAAATTGACTATATCAATCTTTAAAGATCGAGTCAAATATTGATATAGAACGGTCAGGGCGATTGCATCAAAATCGCGAATGGGGTCAAGGAAGGTCAGCAACGTCATTGTAGGGGCGAACCTGTGTGTTCGCCCGCTGCTCAGCCCTGTACGCTTGTCCCGACAAAGATGTTGTGAACCCGTGTAACCTTCAAACTAAATTTGATGCGATTGCCCTGATAGAACGGTTAAAACTTGTTTATGCAGATGGAGGAAATGTGGTGTACAAGGATAGGTATTTTATTCTTGCCTCAACAACACGTTCAAAATACCTCGCCGTTAAGACTATTTTGATTGCTCAAACGCTCAACAACGCGAGTCTGGAAGCCCCTCTCCCGCGCCACACACGCCCCCAACCGATCCCATATTGCGCGTTGGGGTAAGCGAAGCGACGGGGTTTGGGGTGAGGTCATAGCGAACGCTCGATAACTTGTGCTACACTCCACAAAATGCCTATCCTTGTGAAGGGCTAGGGGGTGAGGTCAAGGCGAACACTCAACTCCCCTTCACAAAATACCTACCCTTGCAGCACTCATTTTGTTGAATTGCCAAAACATATCTCTGGATTCGTTTTATAATTGCGACAAGCTAGAGTTGAGGTATGAAGTATGGTCGTACAAAATCCGCCCCACCTGTACACATTTGAGGATTTTCAGCAGTTCATTGCCTTGCCGGAAAACGAAGACCGCTTATTTGAACTTATCAACGGGGAGATTAGCGAAGTGTCACCAGGACGCACATCGAATTCTGAGTATAGAGACCTGATTGCCTTTGCAGTGCGTGTGTTTTGCCATGAACATAAACTGCCCTGCCACACCAGCGGTGAAGGTGGAGCTTATCGGGTTCAAGAAAGTGTTGTCGCTCCCGACTTTGCCTATAAACGCACACCAATGAGTAAGGAATATCCCGATCCTGTAGCGCCGCTGTGGGCTGTTGAAATCATTTCACCCACAGACAAAGCCAAAGACATTCGGGACAAACGCAAAGTTTACCGACAGGCAGGAATTCTGTTGTGGGAAATTTATCCAGAATCGATGAGCGTTGATGTGTACGCACCCGGTAAAGAATTACAAGAATTCGACATCAATGATGTATTGAATGTCGGGGATATTCTGCCCGGCTTCACGCTACCTGTGCGAGATATTTTTGTAGACCCGTTGGCAGAATAACCGAACAACTCAATAAGAACGGCACGGTTAAAACTACTGTTCGCGTATCATCCCCATCTTGAGGAAGTTTAAGCTGCTCATTTCGTGTTAACCACTTCCTTCTCAAGCGTTTTCTCAATCCTGCTGAGATTCGTCGGTTGCAGCATCTCTTGTAAGTCTTTATCCCCTGAGAGATCAACCCCCTGTTTTTCCAGCACCTGGCTCACCAGATGCAGCAGTTTCGTGAGTTCCTGCTCCGTCACGATATCCACCTGCAAATCAACTTCTTCCCGTAGCTCAGCAATCTTCGCGGCGCGATTCTGTGAAATGAGCACAAAGATGGCAAGAATAATCGCCTCCAGCGAAACAGCGCTGTTCAGCAGCCCAAACGGAAACGGATCGAATGGCTCGAAATTCGGGATGACACCGCTGTTGAGCACCAGCCACCCGACAAACCAGATCACATTGATCGCCAGAAAAGTGATCGTGCCAAACATTGCTGTCATCCAGTCGGCAAGTTTTTCGGCGCGCGTGCGTTTCGCGTCCGCTTCAGCTTTTAAGCTCTTAATCATGTGGTACGTCGAACGGAATGATCCCTCGATACTGGCAGTTTCGCGTGCGTTGTGGTTTGTATTGCTCGTGTTCATGACCTCATACCTTATCGTTGTCGATCATTGATGTGCCTGCTAGACCATTATATAGAACTCTCAATAAGAACATTCATGGAATACGTAACTATTGTTCTGCTTGAACGGTAATGGTGTTGGACTTAAAAAGAGGCTAAAGTGTCCCTGTATCAGTATAATTATCAGAAATAGCGTGTTTGCAAAATGTTGTTCATGGAAATTAACCCCTCTCTAAATCTCGCCGCTTCGCTTACACGCCAGCGGAGAGCGACTTCAAAACGGTGTGCGCTCCCCTCTTTCTGTGCTTGCGGGGAAAAGGGGTTGGGGGGATAGGGGGTTAATTTAATTAAACAACATTTCTTCTTGTAAGCACGCTCTAGACACTCATCATGAGAATCGTATTGTTGTCTACGATTCCATATCATATTCACCCGAACACCCATGATCTGGAGCAATACATCAAAGGCAAATGTATCCCTTCGGTGAAAAGAGGATTGCTGCACATCACATGAACCCTATTGTTGTGGAGATTCAATGACCCAGCGCAAGGCAAGCGATCCACAAAACACATTTGGCGAAAACTCTATCGAACAAATGCTGCTCGGTGGCGGTGAAATGGGCGCGCTCGTGCGCTCGATAGATTGGTCAAAGACGCCGCTTGGCGCAATCGAAACCTGGCCCCAGAGTTTACAAACCGCAGTCAGTATCTGTCTCTTTTCTCGCTTTCCTATTCTTATCTGGTGGGGACCCGAACTCATCCAGATTTACAATGACGCTTACCGTCCGATCTTAGGCGCAAAACACCCGCAGTCGATGGGTCAGCCTGGCAATGAGACTTGGGCAGAAATCTGGTACATTCTCGGTCCACTGATGGAAAGCGTCTATCGCGATAAACAGGCAACCTGGTCGTCTGACCAGATGCTGCCGATGGATCGCTATGGCTTCACTGAAGAAACGTACTTTACGTTCTCGTACAGCCCCATCTTCGATGAGACAGGGGGCGTGGGTGGCATCTTTGTCACGGCGATGGAAACCACCAAACGTGTCCTCGGCGAACGCCGCCTGAAAACCCTGCATGATCTGGGCGAACGTGCCAGCGAAGCAAAAACGGTAGAAGAAGCCTGTCACATTGCCGTGAACGCGCTTGCCCAAAACACGCTGGATATTCCCTTCGCCCTCGTCTACTTGTTAGACGAAAGTGCAGGACAAGCGCGTCTGGTGGGTTGTTCTGGCGTTGAACCTGAATCCGAGATCAGTGCGCGCCTGATCGAAGTGTCGGATGAGCACGAAAGCCTCTGGTCGTTCTTGCAGGTGATGGAGAAAGGTGAAGTTGCCCTCATCAATGATCTCTCCACTCGCTTGAGCAATATCACCATCGGTCCCTTTCCTGAACAGCCGCATACGGCGCTGGTGCTGCCTATCTTATCAGCAGGCAGCACGCGCACCGTCGGCTTCCTGGTGGCGGGCGTCAGCGCACGACTGGAACTTGACGAGGAATATCGCGGTTTCTATCAGTTGATTGCTGGTCACGTTGCCACCGCTGTCGCCAACGCCGACGCTTATGAGCAGGAGCGTAAGCGGGTTGAGGCGTTAGCCGCGCTTGATCGCGCCAAAATCGAATTTTTCAGTAATGTCAGCCACGAATTCCGCACGCCTCTCACGCTGATGCTCAATCCTCTCGAAGATTTACTCAATGGCACAGTCGATGCATTAAGTGACCCACAGCGCGAAAATGTAGAAGTCGCCTATCGTAACAGCCTGCGCCTGCTTAAATTAGTGAACTCATTGCTCGACTTCTCGCGCATCCAGTCGAATCGCATTCGGGCGTCATTTGAGGCAGCGGATTTAGCCGCGCTCACCCGTGATCTCGCCAGCAATTTTCGCTCCATCGTGGAACACGCCGGACTGCGCCTGAACGTGGATTGTCCCCCACTACCAGAACCTGTGTACGTTGATCGGGATATGTGGGAAAAGATCGTCCTGAATTTGCTCTCGAACGCCTTCAAGTTCACGTTTGAAGGCGAAATTACCATCTCCTTACGCGCTAACCCCCATTCCGCCGAACTCACGGTACGCGACACAGGCATCGGCATTTCACAGGAAGACTTGCCACAGATTTTCGCGCGTTTCCACCGTGTGCGCGGCGCGCGCTCCCGAACGCACGAAGGCTCTGGCATTGGCTTGGCGCTCGTGGATGAACTCGTCCATTTTCACGGCGGGCAGATTGCGGCGACGAGTGAGTTAGGCGTTGGCACAACGTTTACCGTCTCGATCCCATTGGGCACAGCGCATCTGCCGCAGGAACAAATCGACGCACCGCGCACCTTAGCCTCTCCGCAGTCTGCCGCGCTCTCCTACGTTGAAGAAGCACGCCACTGGCTGGACGATAGCCCGACGGTTGCAGTAAACGAGGCGGCAGTTTCAGACATTGATATGGACTTCCCCGATGCAACCGCCGAAACCTTGCAGACGCGCGTTTTGGTGGTCGATGACAATGC
>CALMZT010000872.1 GCA_937870805.1 uncultured Chloroflexota bacterium | reverse complement strand
GCCTTACCGCCTTCAGCGGCATTCGCGTTCGCCGTCTTGACCGTTTCGCCGCTTAATTGGCGAAGGTATTGAATAAGGAACTGCTCAAATTAGCGCTTTGTTAGGCATAAGAACCTAAAACAGTGAAAGCAGTCTTTAACCTGAAAATCGTTTTTGTCATGCTTTACTCATCGGCAAATCAGCGAGAACATAGCTCACTTATAGCTTCAATTAAACACCCTCATTCTCCCTCAACATCAGTAAAGGGCGCAGGCTGGGGTTCGCGCGTCGGACCCTGTACCACAGGACCGTCATCTGTCCAAATAAGTCGGTCCATCCATACCTGACGAGTGCTCGTCAGTAAACCACCGTCTGTCACCTGCCAAACGTGATAGAACAGCCAGGTGTCGCCAGCGTCATCTAGCAACAGCGTTTGATGACCCGGTCCTACAACAAGTGGTCGACTCTCCATGTCACTGGCAAGGATGGGATTCTCCTCAGCATCTTCGCACGGTCCAACAGGTGATTCGCACCGCGCATAACCAATGGCATAGGCTTCGCCAGCATAGACATTGCCGGAAAAGAACAGATAATACTGCCCTTCGTGCCTCCACATGGTCGGCGCTTCAACCACAGGACCTTCCCACGCTTCGTCATTGCGAATAAGCTGGACGGGTTCGCCAACAAGCTGCGTGCCATCGGGTGACAGTTCCTGCACAAAAATGTACGTTCCCATCATGCAGCAGTTGCCGTCGTTTTTCCAATATAAATAAAGTGTTCCGTCCTCATCGCGGAAAGGACTGGCGTCAATAGAGCCGCCTTGACTTGTTTGACAGATAAACGGAGTATCACTGCGATCTCGAAATGGTCCATCAGGGGCATCACTGGTTGCTATCCCAATACACTGCTTATTGGAAGCCCGATCACTGGCGGTGTAGTACAGCACATATTGGTCGTCATCGACTGCCAACACCTCTGGTGCCCATACATCGGAACCGTTCAAATCTACCCAAGGTGCCAGCGCGGGCAGAACATCGCGACCAATCTGCCAAGTCACGAGATCGGTTGAAGTGGCAATTGGCACATTACGGCTGTTTGCGCCGGTTGAATAGCCATAGTAAACATCATCCACTTCCAAAATAAAAGGGTCGGCAAAGTTTGCCGTAATCACTGGATTTTGCATGGTTTCTTCAGCTTCGTCCGTCGGCTGCTGCGCAATAACATTCATACTCAATGATGCAAATGTCGCTAACAGTAGTATCAAGCCGTAACGAGCGCACCAGCGCCATAAAGTTGTCATGCAGCTTAGCCTTTCAACCCTGTTGTCTGAACACTTTCCACGATATAGCGTTGCAGCAGTAAATAGAGTATAAGCACGGGGGCAGACGTGATGACCGCGCCCGCCATCATTTGTCCGTACTCAGAAGTAAATGCGCCTTGAAGCTGACTTAAACCGGGTGGGAGCGTGAGAAGGGTCCGATCCTTCAGGATTAACAGCGGCCAAAGAAAGTCATTCCAGGAAGCCAGGAAGGTGATGATGCCTAATGTTGCCAAAGCGGGCTTCGCCAGCGGGAGTGCAATGAGCAAAAATGTTTGGACGCGCGTTGCGCCGTCTAAGTATGCGGCTTCCTCAAGTTCCCTGGGGAGAGATTCAAAGAACTGACGCATAAAAAATACGCCAAACACTCCGGCAAGTGCTGGAACGATCACGCCTGCATAGTTATTGAGAAGCCCTAATGCGGAGACCGTCAGGAAATTTGGAACCAGAAACATAATCCCGGGCAAAAATAGAGTGGCGAGTAACACACCAAACAGGATTCGCTTTCCAGGGAATTCCATACGTGCGTAAGCGTAAGCGGCTATGGAATCAATTGCCAGAATGAGGATTGTAACAACGGATGATACGCCAACACTGTTTACAAACCAACGCGCAATTGGCAAGCTGGAGTTGTTCAGAATAGTTTGATAGTTAGCCCACGTAAACGTCCTCGGAACCCAATAGATTTGGGGAAGGAACCATTCAGACTTTGGTTTAAAAGAAGTCGAAAGCATCCATAACAAAGGCACAATAATGAGCAGAGCAATTGCAGTTAGTACCCCATAAAGCAGAATATTCTGTATTAAGCGTTTCTGCTGCCAATTCAAGCCAGAGGTTTGTGCATTTTTTTGAGTCTCTACCTGCGTCATAAGTTCCCTCGCTCTTATTCTCTAGTTCTGAAGAGTCGGAAATTGAAGAAAGATACAACCATCATAATTGCTGCCACGACAAAAGACATTGCTGCACCGCTCCCCATACGGTTACGCACAAAACTTTCGTTATAGATACGCAGCATAATGGGTTCTGTAGAACCACCACCGCCAGACTGGGCAGGTCCACCACCGTCGGTCATAAAGAAGGGTTGGGCGAAAAGGTTAAAAGACGCGATGATCGTAATGATGACGATGAAGACCAACACTGACTGTAGTTGAGGTATTGTCACATAGCGGAAACGCTGCCACCACGTTGCACCATCTATGGAAGCCGCTTCATAGAGCGATGCAGGGATGTTTTGCAAAGCGGCAAGAATAATGATCATGTTGAATCCGCTTGTCCACCAAACGGTGACAATGAGTATTGAATACCACGCCCAAGGCATCGATGACAGCCAACGTGGGGTATCGATACCCAGGTCTTTAAGGTAATAGTTCAACAAGCCACCCTGACTCTGAAAAATCCAGAAGCCAAGCAACCCAACCACTGCTGATGACAAAACCCAGGGGGCAAAGTAAATCGCACGATACAGATTTTTGCCAGATAAATTAGTATTGAGCAGCAGTGCCATAAATAAAGGGATGACGATAAGCAAGGGTACGCTCATCAC
>CALMZT010000871.1 GCA_937870805.1 uncultured Chloroflexota bacterium | reverse complement strand
GGGAGTTTCGAGTGTCCGTCCAGGCAAGAAGAGAAAGCAGGGCGATGATGCGTGTATTATTAGCCGAAGACCATAAGATAGTGCGTCAGGGGACCCGACTCTATCTGGAGAGTATGGGGATTGAGGTTGTCGGCGAAGCGACCAACGGGCGCGAGGCGGTGGAACTTGCCCAAAATCTACAACCCGATGTCGTTATTATGGATATCCATCTGCCTGAACTCACGGGTATTGAAGCCACCAGACGTATCCGGCACGATGAAGGCGATATACGTATCCTCGTGTTAACCGCTTACGATGAACCCGCTTATGTCCATGCCCTGCTGGACGCGGGCGCAGATGGCTTCATCCTTAAAACAGCGGAACTGTCGGAGTTGTATAAGGCACTGCATGAAGTTGCGTTAGGGCGCAAGGCATTTGACGCAGAGACCCTGGCAAAAGCGAACCAGCATATCGCTGGAATGTCTGCACAGATTGAAGGGCTGACGGAACGCGAACTGGAAGTACTGCGGCACGCCGGTCACGGGAAGACGAATAAGGAAATCGGTATTGCCCTGTTCATTTCAGACCGCACCGTGCAGGGGCATCTCAAAAATATCTACGAAAAACTGGGTGTGACAACCCGTACTGAGGCCGTCGCCATCGCGCTTCAGCATGGATTCATCACACTGGATGGAGACAAAGTTTCATGACCCATGAAGGTTTTCTGAATCTATGCTTCATTGGAGGCGCGCTCTTTTTAACCAGCAACGTCTGGTTTTTCTTTCGCGTCCTGCAACCGATTCGGCAGTTGTCATTACAGGCGGAGCAGTTAACTCAAGGCAGGTTAGATGCTTTTGAGGGCCAGTGTGATGGCATCCCTGAAATTGGTAATTTGCAGCGGGCGATGGCCGGGATGGTCGGTCACGTAAGACGGGCGCAGGAGCAAAGTCGTGCCTACACTGAACGATTGTCAGACGGGCAAGAAAATGAGCGCAAACGCATCGCTCGTGAACTTCATGACGATACGATTCAGTCCGCCATTGCCGTGACCCAGAGCATTGATCTTGCGAATAACTGGATGAAGTCGGATCCAGCGCGCGCGGTACAAATGCTGCGACTTGCGCGTGAGCAGGCGGTTGAAATCGTGACCCATTTGCGTAACCTCATCGGAGGATTACGTCCACCCGCGTTGGAAGAACTGGGATTAATCCCTGCATTGGAAATGCAGATTGGCACTCTCCATGATTTGGAGGTTCACCTGCATATTGAGGGCGTGCCGCGCCGCCTTGAAGAAGCGCGCGAACTGGCATTATTCCGTGCAGCACAGGAAGCGCTGACTAATGTTTGCCGTCACAGTCATGCCACACAGGTTGACATTACGGTTGAATATTATCCCAATGGAGCAGCGCTGCGCGTGCGGGACAACGGGCGCGGTTTCAAACCACCCTCTACCCTTGGAGAACTGGCGTTTCAGAATCATTATGGTTTGCTGGGTATTCAAGAGCGCGTTTCCAGTTTAGATGGTTGGATTAAAATTGATGGCGAGGTAGGTCAGGGGACCACGTTACAAGTTTATCTTCCTGCTGAAGAACAGCAGCAGCCCGACCATCTGGTACGCGATCCAGTATGCAGTGCGTTGATTGAACCCCAACAGGCTTATGGCAGCGTGTTCTTTGAGGGTGAAACCCATTATTTCTGCTGTCCGGTGTGTCAGGGTGCCTTTAAGAAAGACCCGCATCTGTACTTGAACAAAGTCGCGCAACCCACTATTCAAGCTTCCTAATAATCCGGCGACACTTTTAAGCTGCAAGGAATCCCGCTTCGGACGAGTAAGCAACAGCGTGTCCGAGCATGATATTTTCTGTTTGCCAGAGACAGTATAAAAGCTCTGATGGGTTAAATAATGGATGCTCGTCGATCAAAAGCATTGTTAACCCGCTGTTTGGCGCATCACACAGTCTGAGAAACGGATTATCGTTTCAGGATAGGGTAGAAAAGATAAATTTGATCGCAGGAGTATGTGGGTAAAAATGAGACAATCAAACTTGTTGAGGCGTAGAGAATTTCTAAAGATGACAGGCATCGGTGCGGTGGGTATAGCTGCCAGTGGACTATTACCCGGACTGTCTCTCGTTAACAGCGCGCTGGCTCAATCTGATGGGACACCGGATCTGGAAGTGACGTTACGCGCCGTCGAGAGTCAGGTTTCGATTTTACCGGGCAGCCCGACTTCCGTCTGGTCTTACCAGGGTGAGGTGCTACAGGGTGATCCCGACGCTTTGCAAGTCATTCCCGATTCGTATCTGGGACCTATTTTCCGGGTGCGCCAGGGGCAGTCTGTGCGTGTCCATTTTGTCAACGATT
>CALMZT010000870.1 GCA_937870805.1 uncultured Chloroflexota bacterium | reverse complement strand
TTTTGAGAGAGGATTGACGAATAACGCTAAGCCTAATGTCGCAAAAAACGTCAGTTGGAAGCCGATGTCATAAAGTATCGTAGGGTTGAGGGCTGACATCACTATAGCAACGAAGGCTAGCGATGCAGGGACATAGGTATTGCGCTTGAGCAGCGGCGCGATAATAAGGAGACTAGACATGATTGCTGCACGCACCACAGAGGCACTCGCGCCGACAAAGACTGTATAAAGCACCAGTGCCGTAATCCCAAAGGCAGCAGCGAAGCGATCTGGCAAGCGGGCGCGGCGAAAGATGCCCATCACCGTCGCACTGACAATCGACATATTAAAGCCGCTGATGGCGACGACGTGCGATGCGCCCACCGCGCTGAAATCATCGACTAAATCTGGGGAGAGTCCGCGATCTTCGCCTAACAAAATACCAGACAGCAATCCGGCTTGTGGCTCTGGCAGCCCATTCGCAATAGCGATGCCTGCCTGCCGCTTCAAATCGAGTAACCCGGTGTATATCGGATTGCCGGTGCCAGTGGAGAGGATTTCTACGGCAGCATTATTCATGACACTGAAGACGCCGCTGCGCGCAAGGAAATCAGCATACGAGAAGGTGTCGTATTCACCAGCAGTGATGAGATATCCTGTAGCCTTGATGCGATCTCCATAACGCACATCAAGACCTGTACGCGGCGCTTGCACCAATACTAGACCGTCTGAAGCTACAGTTTGCCCAATACGAGTTACGGTTTCAACAGCCACGCGCAGTTGGATGCGATCATCACGAAGGTCGGGCGCTTCGGTGACGACGCCTTCAATCGTTAGCCCGCCAAGATTGTTGTATTGGGCAATATCACTGCTTTGAGGAATGATGGAAATTCGCCAGCCGCCAAGCATCATCGCCGCAAGCACAATAAAACTTGTGCGTAGGAGTGGGTCGTGCCGCATCATCCATGCTGTCAGGCACGCGACTGCTGCCAACGCCAGCCACGCCAGCGGAGGGCTATTGGGGTTGTTGGCGGCAAGCAGAATACCGATTGACCAGCCAATCGCGATGTAGACCAGACGCATTATGGAAATATCCAAAAACAAAAAAAGGTATCACACGAGGATACCTCAGGATGAACTATATCCCAATTGAGGTTAATATATTCTTACTTGTCGCCGTCGCGACGCGCGCCGATTTCTACAGGTTGGCGCTGTGTCTGTGGTATCGCCTGCGGCGTTGGCATGGCGGTGCGTCCATCACTCACAGGCTGGTTGACTTCGTTAATGCCGTTGCGCACGACGTTGATTTCACGCAGCAAGAACTGTTCTAACTTGCTCAGCACTTCCAGAACGTACTTATCTGCGTCACCCGTCACGCCCTCGGCTTCCTGACGTGCCTGGTCGATGAGGTTCGCGGCGCGGCTTTGCGCGGCTTGCACACTCACTTCACGCTCGACCATTTGATCACTGCGTTCGCGTGCCTGTTGGACAATACGCGCGGCTTCTTCGTTTGCCTGCGCCAGAATGCGGTCACGCTGCGACAGGACACGCGCGGCTTTTTCAATCTCTTCGGGAATTGAAATACGCATTTGGTCGATGATCTCTAATGCTCGTTCCTCATCAAC
>CALMZT010000869.1 GCA_937870805.1 uncultured Chloroflexota bacterium | reverse complement strand
AACTTTTCACGGTTGGCTGCCAGCGGTGGCGCACGAAATACTGCTGAAACTCCAATTCGCCGTACTCCACTGTATCGACCATCGTCGCCACAGGTTCATCGCTCATTGGCAAGATACGATGCTGGATGCCAAGTGCATTCGATAACCGCGCCGTAACTTCAGTCTGTGTTTGACCTCGCGCCAGCCACTGCGTCCGCAAAATGTGTGTTGCTACATCTTGATCGCCAAGCCCGAACCATGTATCCTCGCCGTATCGCCGCAGCGCTTCCAACATGTGCCGCGTATCGCCACTGACGCCCCAACCGTTCGTCTTATCAACCAAGCCGGACAGTGTGTACATGATCGTATCGCTGTCAGGGCTGATGCGTAATCCATACAAATTAAAGTCGTCGGCAGTGTTGACAATGATCGTCAACTGCTCTGGTGTCAAAAGCTGCGCCAATCCATACGCCAGCTTTGCACCCCCGACTCCGCCGACCAGCACAACAACGCGGTTCAGCGCCACAAAACGCTCTTTTCCAGTGGATGTCTTGTCTTTTCGCGCTCCTGCGCTGGATAACCTAAAGCGACAATGCCCTGCGGCTGCCAATCGTCCGGCAGTTCCAACGCCGCGCGCACGACATCGGGGCAGAACAGCGGCGCGCACATCCAACACGCCCCCAAACCTGCCTCGTGTGCTGCCAGCAGCAAATTCTGACCCGCCATCGCGGTACTTTGCACCGCCATCATCATTTCATTGTGCATCCGAATTGGGTCAGGGTATACATCCATATCGACCAAAGAAAGGCACACCAAAATCAGCACTGGCGCAGAAGTCATGCGCTCCACAGACCGTCCAACATCTTTGGCGATCATTTCAGCAGGCATACCATCTGCTTCCAAATCACTCTTTAGCCGCGCACCCATCGCCTGCGCCAATTGACTTTTTCGCGCTGCATCCTGCACAACGGCAAAACGCCAGGGTTGACGATTATGTGCTGATGGTGCCCAAATCGCCGCCGTCAGCAGTAGCTCGATTACCTCGCGCGCCACAGGTTCAGGGCGAAACTGGCGTATTGAGCGACGCTGCAAGATGGCGTCTAAGAGTGTTGTCTGCGTTATATCCATAGAGATTCTAGTCTCTTGGTGCTCCCAGTTTTTCAGTAGTTCAAACCCTTAACGATACAAATCATGCTCAGGTAAACGATTCAACTCCGCCGCGTGCCCTTCCATCGCCGGATAATTCAACCCGCGCAGCAGCACAATCGGACGCCCTTCATCGGCTTCACCTGTCAACAGATGCGCCGCCGAAGCTGCTAAATCCGCGTAACCTTGAATACTAATCTTGAGAAGTCGTCCGAAGAGGTCTTCGCGACCACGTAAATCCAGCAGCGCGGGCATTCCTGCTACGCCAATCGCGACGCCGACGTTGCCCATGCGGAACGGTCTGCCGTGTGAGTCGCTGATAATCACGCCTACGTCTGCGCCCGTCTCCTTGCGCAGGCTTGCGCGAATCGCTTGCGCTGAACCATCAGGGTCTTGTGGCAGCAGCAGCACACGCTCATCACCATTCTCGACATTCGATTGGTCGATTCCGGCGTTGGCACTCGTGAATCCTAGGCGATGGGTAACGACCAACACACCCGGCGCTTTCCGCGAAATCGAACGACTTTCGTTCAACACAAGTTCGACAATACGCGGGTCTTTGCGCGTCTCATCGGCTAATGCTAATGCTTGGGGACTCGGCGCTACCGTCTTCAAATCAATGAAGCGCCCTTCTGCCTTTGACACTATTTTTGAGGCAATGACCAGTGCATCGCCACTTTCGAGGCTGTAACTTGCACGCACCAATCCCTCAAGAATGATACTCACCAGATTGTCGCCGGGCTGTACCATCGGGATACCGGGCAGCGCTACAGCAGTCAGTGTAACAGCGTTCACGCCTTTTCCTGCTCGATTCCAGTAATGCGAATTCCTGAACCCTTGACCTTGTACTTCTTATTGATATACAGCAGCACCGGGGTTAATGCCTCAACTGCGACAGCATTCGCCAGCGGACCCGCGTCAATACCGCGCATCCCTGCCCCTTCTGCCAGCTTA
>CALMZT010000868.1 GCA_937870805.1 uncultured Chloroflexota bacterium | reverse complement strand
TGGTCGGTTTTATCAACTGAAATTCCGGTGACTCCACGCGTTGCGCGTCCTGTTGCGCGTACTTCTTCCTCCGGGAAGCGGATTACTTTCCCGCTGTGGGTGACGAGCATAATACCGTCGCCTTTATTGGTTTCTTTCACCCAAGCAAGCTCATCGCCCGAATCCAACTTGATCGCGATAAGCCCTGATGACTTAATATTTTTATAGTCGGTAAATTCGGTTTTCTTCACCACACCGTGTTTGGTGGCCATAAAAATGCATGATTTATTGGACGTGCTGACGCGCTCTGGCGGGACTGACAAAATTGATTGGACTAGTTCGCCTTGTTCGATATTGAGTAAATTAATAATTGCCTGTCCTTTGGCTTGGCGGCTCGCTTCAGGAATATCCCAGACCCTGAGCTGGAACACTTTCCCACGGTTAGTAAAGAACATGATGTGGTCATGGGTCTTAGCCGATACCAGATGCTTGATATTATCTTCTTCTTTGGTCGTCATGCCGCGCACGCCTTTACCACCGCGCCGCTGTGCCTTGTATTCGCTGGAGGGCACGCGCTTGATGTAGCCGTTGACGCTCAGCGAAATGACCACTTCTTCTTCGCGCACGAGGACGGCTTCATTGAACTCGACGTGGACGCCGTGCATCACTTCGGTCTTGCGCTCATCGCCATACTCGGCTGCCATCTCGTTCACATCTTCGCGGATAACGGCGAGAATTTTGTCTGGTGAGGCAAGCAAATCTTCGAGATACAGAATGCGTGCGCGCACTTCGTTGTATTCGTCTTGCAGCTTTTGACGTTCCAGCGCGGCAAGGCGGCGAAGCTGCATTTCGAGAATGGCTTCGGCTTGCGCATCGCTCAGGTTAAAGCGCGTCACCAACTGCACACGCGCATCAGCGGAGTCGTTGGCGCGGCGGATAGTTTCGATGATGGCGTCGAGGCTCGACAGCGCGGTCAATAATCCTTCGAGGATGTGGGCGCGGGCGCGGCGCTTACTCAGTTCAAACTCTGAACGACGCACAATCACGTCGAAGCGGTGCTCGATGTAGATTTGCAGCGCTCGCTTCAGGCTCAGGTTGCGCGGTTCGCCGCCCACCAGCGCCAGCATTTGAATGCTGTACGTGCTTTGAAGCTGCGTATATTTGTAAAGCTGATTCAGGACTTTCTTGGGCTGCGCGCCGCGTTTCAGTTCCACGACCATGCGCATCCCGTTACGATCAGACTCATCGCGCAGATCGCTCACCGCGTCTAAGCGTCCCTCGCGCACCAATGACACGATACGCTCAATGATCGACGTTTTGCTGATCTGATAAGGAATCTCGGTGATGACGATGCGGAAACGTTCCGCGTTGCTGACTTCTTCGATCTCGGCACGCGCGCGAATGGCGACACGTCCCTTGCCTGTCGCATAGGCTTCGACCAGTTCATCGCCCGCGAGGCAGTACGCGCCTGTCGGAAAATCAGGACCGTGTACAAACTGCATCAACTCATCGACGGTGATGTCGTCTATGCGATCATAATTGTCGATGACGAAGGTGATCGCCTGTACCAGTTCGCGCAGGTTGTGCGGGGGGATATTCGTCGCCATCCCGACAGCGATACCACTTGCACCGTTCATCAGCAGATTCGGCAGGCGCGCAGGCAGCACCGCAGGCTCTTGCTGCGTGCCATCGTAGTTATCGTTAAAATCCACCGTTTCCATGTTGATGTCGGCAAGCAGTTCTTCCGCCATCCGATCAAGCCGCGCTTCGGTGTAACGCATTGCCGCAGGGCTGTCACCATCGACGCTGCCGAAGTTACCCTGCCCATCGACCAGCGTATAACGCAGCGAGAAGTCCTGTGCCATACGCGCCATCGAATCGTACACGGAGGTATCGCCGTGCGGGTGATACTTACCCAGCACTTCACCGACGATACGCGCGCTCTTTTTGTACGCCGTGTTGGCGCGAATGCCCATGTCGTACATCGCGTACAGGATGCGGCGGTGTACAGGCTTCAACCCATCGCGGGCATCGGGCAGCGCGCGCGCCACAATGACGCTCATCGCATAATCGAGGTAGCTGCCGCGCATCTCCTCGTTAATGTTGACGGGACGTACTGTACCAATATCCATGTTATGTCGTGCGCCGTAAGTGCGCGCCGTCTCCTTTCTGTAATCTCCGTATTCGCCCTATTCCTCCTCTCTCCCCTCTCCTCCGCGAAGCGAGTGGGAGAAGGGTTGGGGGTGAGGGGCAACATGCTTAAGGCATAACCATCCCTACCACCTCATTACGGAAGTCTGGGACGAATTTCAGTTGGCAACTAGGTAGTGCGCCGGGTGGTAAATGTGGTGGCTAGTGGTTTGCAGTGATGAGTGAGTAACATTTGCAAGACACCCGTTTGACGATTGAAAATGCGACGTTCTTTTCATCTATAATTAGTATTCATTATACAACAGATTCCACGATAAATCGAATAGTAGTTTGATATACTTGTAGGATGGAATTTAAGTTTATTCCGCACGCAATTGAAGAAATGCAGGAACGCAAAATTCCCTTGCAAACCGTGTTGACGGTACTCAATCAGCCTGATGAAATTGTTCCAGAGAAAAACGAGCGTAAAGCATATCAGGCGCAAGTGGACATCAACGGCAAGCCCTACATCGTGCGCGCCATTGTCGAGCCAGATGGAACTGTAGTCACTGTTTATCGCACGAGCAAACTGAAAAAGTATGGGAGTGAAAATGATGAAAATTAAATACGATGCGCAAGCAGATATTCTCCGTATTCGCCTCAACGATGTTGAAATTGAGGAGAGTGAGCAAGTTGAACCCGGCGTGATTGTCGATTATGACGCCGAAGGACATATCGTCGGCATAGAGATTCTTGATGCATCCGAGATTGTGCAGCCGCAGGTCAAAGCGCGTGCCGAAACATCAAGTGATTAAGTAGGTGCGGATGCGTAAATGGATACATGTTGGGATGTTGTTGGCGGCAGTGATGCTGCTGTGTCTTGGGGGGAATGCGGTGGGACAAGATGAAACCGCACAACAAGAAATTACAATAATTTGCTCCGCAGAATCTCAGGACATAATCAACCTTCTCGCTGGAGATAGTTCGGGAGGCGCATATATTCGTGGCGAAGAAATGCTAGGAAGTTGTTTTGCTATCATCGTCAATCAAGTCGTGAGTGAGCTAGCAGAACAAGGAGTTACAGCTTCTATTGTTCAATACTCGCCAGAAATTGATCCACAAGTCATTGAAAACGCGATGATGGGGATGTATACAACGCTAAATGTGCATGGTGCGCCCATCGTCGAACTCAATCAACTCGATACTCCACAACATTTATCTCTATCTCCAATTCTTGACGCCCACATGAATTCAGAAATTGGTCTATACGTGATTAGCGATGAAGAAAAAATCGCAGCGGCAAACCTAGCAATAGGCATTATTTTGTACAGTCTAGGTCGCTGTGAGCTTGCCCTACCCTACCTTGATGAAGCGGAGAGCTCAGGGTTTTACACCGACGAAGGCGAGCAATTGAATATGGCTGAGATTAATTTCTATCGGGGGAATTGTGCCCTCTTCGATAGAGATTATCAGACCGCTATAGATTATTACGAATCCGCATTTCCTGAAGATTATGATTTGCATAACCCATTTATTGAATTCAGTCTTCAAACTAATTTAGCTTGGACTTATCTACAATTAGGCGATGACGAAAGTGCTTTTAC
>CALMZT010000867.1 GCA_937870805.1 uncultured Chloroflexota bacterium | reverse complement strand
CCCTGGTGATACTGGCGCTGCGCGTGCCCGAAAGCCACGATGAAACTGCGCCTAAACAGCTTGACTATCCCGGCGCACTGCTGGCAACGCTCGGTCTCGCGGGCTTGACCTATGGCTTCACACAAGCGCCTGATCTGGGCTTCAGCAATCCTACGGTCTTTGGCACGTTGATCGGCGGCGCGCTGGCGCTCATCAGCTTTGTATATGTCGAGGCACACAGCGATCATCCGATGGTGCCGCTGCGGCTGTTCAAGTCGCGCACGTTCAGTGGCGCAAATTTGCTCACGCTGTTTCTCTATGGGGCGTTGAGCGCATTTAGCATCTTTCAAGCGCTCAATCTGGTGCAAGTGCAGGGTTATCGACAGGAAATCGCTGGCTTGACGTTTCTACCCTTCGGCATTTTGCTTGCGGTCATGGGACGCTGGGCAGGCGGCTTGGTAGATCGCGTGGGCGCGCGCCTGCCGCTGATCGTTGGACCGACGATTGTGGGTGTAGGCTTTTTCCTGTTCGCGCTGCCCGGCTTAACGGCTGGCGAATCCGACTATTGGACAACCTATTTTCCTGCCTCGCTGGTGTTTGGCTTTGGCATGGGCGTGACCGTCGCGCCATTGACCACTGCGGTCTTCGCCTCAGCGCCGCAGGACAGTGCGGGCGTCGCGTCTGGCATCAATAACGCCGTCGCACGCACGGCGGGTGTGCTGGCAATCGCCATTCTCGGCGCGCTTGCCCTGTTCACGTTCAGCGGCTCGTTAATGGCACGCACGAACGATTTACCACTCGCCCCTGAAGTACGGGCGCAACTCAACGACGAAGCGCGCAAACTGGCGGACGCCGACCCACCTGCCGGACTTGACCCGGCAACAGCCGAGACGATACAACAGGCGGTGAAGCTGACCTATGTTGACACCTTCAGGCTGATTGCGCTGATCTGTGCGGCGATGGCGTGGATTAGTGCAGGAATGGCGGCGCTGCTGGTGGAAGGGCGCAAGAAAGGCGTTGCTGCTGTGGTAAGTTGAGCGAGAGAATCGGACGCACGGCACAGGTGTAAATAGGATACGACATGAGGATTGTTTGTATTCAATCGTCTTTAAACATCCCATAACATAACTTTAACCATTCGCCGTGTGGCGCTATATTGATATTTATCTATATAGTTGCTATATTCTTTCAATCGTTTAAAGGATACATCGTCGCATGCCTACAATTCCCATCGACCAAATCCGTGATACGAGCCAAGCGCCTGACATCAGTTGTGAGCCACAATCGATTGAACCTCGCTTAGACACCGAAACGGCTGGACGGCTGGCGGCGGCATTGAAAGCGCTTAGTCATCCTGTCCGCTTACAAATGATGGATATTCTGAGTCGCGGCGAAAGGCAAGTCTGTGTGTGCGACATTGAACAATATTTTGAACTCACACAGCCGACAATCTCCCATCATCTAAAAGTGCTGCGCGAAAGTGGCTTGATTGAAGCAGAGCAGAAGGGATTGTGGGTTTATTACTATGTCCGTCCAACGATACTCGCAGAAATAAAGGAGCTGTTGTCTGGTTTTGGAGGTTAAAAGATTCAACCATGAAAGAAAAAGCGAATGTTTTGTTCTTGTGTGTGGGCAACTCGGCGCGCAGCCAAATGGCGGAAGCCTTTCTGCGTAAGTATGCTGGAGATCGCTTCACTGTCTACAGTGCGGGGCTAGCGCCGAAGGAACAGATCCACCCAATGACAATCAAAGTCATGGACGAGATCGGCATTGACATCCGCGACCAATATCCCAAGCCAGTGAAGGATTTCATGGGGCGAATGCACTACCGATACATTATCGTCGTTTGTCAGTACAGCGATGACTCATGTCCCCGTGCGCTGTGGCAGACGAGTGGTGAGCGCCTTGATTGGGGCTTTGATGATCCTGCAAGCGTAGAGGGATCATCAGAAGAACAGTTAACCGCATTTCGTACCATCCGTGACCAAATCGACCAGCGCATTCAAACATGGCAGCAAACCGTTTAATTTTGCACTCTATATCGAAGTTTGTCTATCTAATAGGAGTACCATGACCCACAACGTCCTTATCCTTTGCACGGGCAACTCGGCGCGCAGCCAGATAGCCGAAGCGCTCATCAACACGAAACGCGGCGATAGCTGGCATGCCGTGAGCGCCGGGACACAGCCTGCCGAACGAGTGAATCCCTACGCACTGCGGGCACTCGCCGAGATCGACATTCACACCGATGGCTCACGTCCCAAACACGTCAACGAATTCATGGGACAGCCATTTGATCTTGTAGTCACGGTATGCGATGATGCTGCCGAGAACTGCCCGCTGTGGGTGGGGCAGGGCAAGCGCGTCCACGAAGGCTTCCCCGATCCGGCGAAGGCGACAGGCACAGACGACGAAATCATGGCAGCTTTTCGCCAGGCGCGCGATGATATAGAGAGGCGTTTGCTGGCGCTGATTGATGCGTCGTGAAGGGCAACTATGGGTATCGAAGTTCGATGGGATGATTCTGAGCGAACGTTGATTCGGATTGATCTGCTAGGTCGCTGGACGTGGGACGAGTTTTATACCGCGCTCGACGGCATTAAACCGATGGTCATGAGCGTATCCTCTACTGTGCATATGATCGCGGTGCTGGAAAATCCGTTTCATGTGCCCGCAAATCCCTTGTTCCATATCAACAACTTCCTGCGCAGTGCCCCCGCGAACCTTGGCGTAACGTATATCGTGGGCGCGAATAAATATGCCGAGCCGTTTTTACCGATTGCGTCCAGATTTTACCCGCACATTGTGGACAAGGTTCAGTTCGCCGCTACAACAGACGTAGCCAAAATGTTATTGAAGCAGCTTTGACAAAGGATGATGAATTGAACACGATCACTAGAGCGCTGATTGCGGAATTTATCGGCACTTTTACGCTGGTGTTTATCGGCGGCATCGCGGTGGCATCGGGGCAAGGGGTACTCGTGGCGGCGCTGGCACACGGCTTCTGCATCATCTACGCGGCGTACAGCTATGGACACCTCAGCGGTGCCCATTTGAATCCAGCCGTGACGCTGGGGCTGCTGGTCGGCGGCAAGATTGCTCCTGTGCGTGCCGGGCTGTACATCATCGCACAGTTTGCGGCGGGCATCGTGGCGGCGTTGGCGGCACAAGCACTGGTCGGCTCGACGGGGCAGACGACGGGCAGTTTGACCGCAGGCAGCGTGTGGACGGCGGCGGCGTTTGAGGCGATTTTGACGTTTACGCTGGTGAGCGTGGTGTATCAGGCGGCGACGTTCGGCAAAGCGGGCAGTTTTGCGGGGCTGGGCATTGGCTTGACGCTGGCGGCGTGTATTCTGGCAGGCGGCACCTATACAGGCGCATCGCTGAACCCCGCGCGCACGCTCGGTCCTGCGCTGGTAGGTGGCGATTTGAGCTACGTCGTGCCGTACTTCATTGGGATTTTTGGCGGTGGGGTGTTAGGGGGATTGGTGCAGGCGTACATCATCGGTGATAAAACGGCTTAGGGGCTGTTAAAATTCAACGTTGAACCGCAAAGGCGCAAAGCACGCAAAGAAAAGAAGGAGAGATTGAACCACCGAGAACGCCGAGAAAAGATGTAAAAATCTTCTTCCCTAAACGTCACATCAGATTATCAAAGAGCTTCTTACCAAACACACGCAAAGGTTAGAATATATTCGGAATTTGGGCAAATCATACTTACTCGGAAGTTTATTTTTTCCGCGTTGTCTGCGCTTTTTTGGATGCTGCGCTTGACTTGACGAATAGGGTAAGCCCGCCTATGCTCAGGATATTAGGACAGTGACGGCAGGGCAGGCATATGAAGCGCATCTCTATCAGCAGCATCTTGAAAGCAGTGGTCGTGGCAGTAGTGACGCTGTTGGGGCTGCGCGCCTTGTGGACAACACAAGCCGTTCCACCAGTACCCGCCGTTCAGCCTGATAAACCCAAAAGCAAACCCCGTTACAGTATTGTCCTTTTCGCGGTATTGACCTGCGGCTTGATGTTGATCTGGCTGTTCATCCCGCCGACAGACCCTGCCAGCGCCGCGACTATTAATGTCCTCGTCAGCGGGGCTAATGTCAACCAGGATTCAGCAATCACGGTGATTGGCAGCAATGCGGTCTTTGCGTATTCCGATTCGAACCTCCGCGATCTTACCCTTGAGGTCTGTAATCCGACATGCACCTCAGGTACTTTACGAGTCGTTGATGCCAACGCTGACGCCACACAAATGGACCTCGCGGGAGTGGGGAGTAATCCAATCGTGGTTTACTATGACACAGTTAGCACGGCGGTCAAAGTCGCTGCGTGCAACAACGCAACCTGCACTTCGAGCGTCGCTGTCAACACCATCGAAATAACAGGCGTGGCGGCGCATCCATCAATCGTGGTCATTGGCGGCTTGCCCGTGATTAGCTATCGCGTGGGAGACGAACTCAACGGCATACTGAAAGTCGCGGCGTGTGCTACGGCGACATGCACTTCTGTAACTACATTTACTATTGTGGACAGTTCACCGGGCGTTGGTGCCGGTGGAGAAATGGTCGTCGGCAGCGGCGGTTTCCCTGTGATTAGCTATGTGGATAGCGTGAACGACACCCTCAAAGTTGCTTTCTGCCAAAATGCGGGCTGTACGGCTGCCACCACTAACGCGATTCTTGGAACGGGACCCGTCTACGACTTTAACACGGGTATCACACTTCTGAACAATAATCCTATTATTTCTTATGCCTCAAACGCTGTGAAAGTGGTCGCTTGCCTCAATCCTAACTGTACAGCGCCCTATGTTGTCAGCGACGTAGATTTTCTGACTGGCTACGATAGTTCAATTACCACGATCAACGGGACTGCCGTCATTGCTTACGGGGAGTTCGTTAACGGAAGCTGGGATTTAAAAATGGCGCGCTGCGAGAATTCCAACTGCACAGTGATCAGCCGCTTCTATCTGGATACCACATGGAGTGTGGGCATAAAACCACAAATTACCCAATACAGCGGTTTACCCAATATTAGTTATTATGATGAAACCTACGATGCGATCAAATTATATTATGGTTCCAATACAACACCTCCTAACACACAGACAGCGACTAGCACAGCCCCTGCAACGGCTACCGCTACACCGACCAACACTTTTGCGCCATCATGCAGCACGATCAGCGCGGTCAACGTGCGTTTTGTGGGAGCACAAGTGCGAGTTGATCTGGTGAATGACAATCCAGTGACGACGACCTTGGAAAGCGTTAACCTGAATTGGCAGCCACTCGGCAGTTTCCCGTCGATGTATCTATCACTGATGGAAATGAACGGTCAAGCTCATTGGACGGGTATGGACACGTCACCGCCCACAAATACCACTGAACCCACCTTCAATGCAGCGGCGAACCGTGTAGTGCTTCCGCGCGCCGTGAGCACATGGAGCGCGACGTTTGCCAATGGACCGAGTTCACTTGGCGACTTTATGACCGCGAACGACTTCATCGCCTCACAATTCACGTTCACGAATCCCGCAGGTGGTGCTCCTTGTGTGGTGACGATCAATACCGTGCCAACGGCGACACCGACCACAACTTATACGCCGATGTCCACGTTTACGCCTACTTTGACACGCACGTTTACGCGGACGCCGATACCCATCGCTACTGCTACCGCCAGCGCCAGCGCCACCGCGACGGCGACCTTAACTCCAAGCCACACGCCACTACCAAGCAGTACACCATTACCCAGCAGTACACCACCGCCGACGTGGACAGCGTCAATCACCAATACGCGCACGCCAACGAATACCCCACCGCCGTCGTCTACACCCACGCCTACACCGACGCCAACAGCGATATTTACGCCGTCGATGACACCCAGCAGCACGCCGCTGCCTAGCACGACGATCATCACTGAGAATGAATTTTTCTCGGCAGAGGTGGCGGCGCGGCAGGCTTATCCTGACATCATTACGATTGTGCCAGACTTTGTACCGGGTGCGATCAATATGACGATAGCGGTCAGCGGTGGTACTGTGGGCAACGTCAGTGTGACCGTCACACAGGGACAGGGCTTTGTCGTGTTTAATATCGTTCTGGTTACGGTAAATGGCATGACCGCCCCTGCCAGTTACGTCAACATCATCAATCGTGATTTGCCGGGCATTTTGACCGCAGCGCTGGACACCCTTGTAAGCGAACGTTTCGGCAGCGCAGTGAATGTGCAATCGATCAGCATCAGCAGCGAGGTGATGACGGTGAGCGCCCAACCATAGATAGAGATGAGCGCTAACGTTCACCTACTGGTGAGTGTTTGATCTCGTGAAATTTTACACTATTCGCTGATTTACATCTTCGATGCGCAAGGTCAGCGTGTTGCGGGTTCTAATGACATTGATCTCGACAATAGCAATCTGTTTTCGGAAGCCAGCGTCGAAGCGCCCGACAGCGGCACCTACATTGCCTTCGTCACCAGCTACGGCTTCTGGGCAGCGGCAGATGACCCCGACAACTATTCAGGCGTAGGGGATGTCAACATTGTGCTGACGGTGGAATAGATCCTTACGGGCGCACACGTTGGTGCGCCCCTACAAATGCAACCCTAAAATCATCAAAGAGAGTGTCCCACACGGGATGCTCTTTTTGTTTGGCGGGGCTGGGCGTCGTAGCGGCGCGTGCCTTCGATTTCACACACGAAGTCCGCGCCGAATGCCAGCGCAGGTGTCAATGCGCCGATGGGCTGCTGTGCGAGAGTCTTTTCTACGGCGCGGATCGCTGATAACGCAGTAAATTTATAGGCTTCGGGCGTCTCCAACCACGCTTCAGCGGCTTTGCCTTTGCCATCGCTGGCGCGGGCGTAGACGTAGGCACGTTCGTGTTCCTGTGCGTCGGGGGTTGAGCCGCGCATCGCAGAGTCAATCCAATAACCAGCGAGGCGGCGGAACAGCGCGCTTTTCGCCAGATTTTGCCCGACATAACCTAACGCAGGCAGCAGCGGCTGTACGGCGGGCGGCAGTTTCAACACCATGTATGACGTGATATTGGGGATGCCTGTCGTGCGGTAAGCGGTTTCGACATCGCCCCAGGGGATCGGAACTGCCGTGTGTGTGCCGCCTTGCGAACGGAAGGGACGTGCACCGCCACCGAGATCAATGGGGACGAGTTCACCGTTACGGCGCGCGACATTGCCGACAGCAGCCAGGATTTCCAGCAGCGATTTGCTTGTGCCCGCGCTGACACCACCCCCACCGATTGCGTCGATCACTGTGTCGAGAGTCGTGGCATTCAGCACCTGCTGCGCAACGTACAGCGCCATGCAATCAGTAGGCACCACGTCGAAACCGACGCCGGGAATAAGCGCAATGCCCTTGTCGCGTGCCTGTGCGTCGTGGCTGAAAACCTGCTGATACACAGGAATTTCGCCTGTGATGTCGAGATAATGTGCGCCATTGGCGAGGCAAGCGTGGAGCATGGGCGCGCTGGTGTGGGTGAAGGGTCCCGCCGCGTGCAGCACGAGATCGAAACCCGCGACGGCTCCGGTAGGCGTGTACACGTCATCCAGCGCGAAGGTGTCATAATCCAGCCCCAGTCGGCGCGCTAAGGGTTCAAGTTTGGCTTTTGAGCGTCCCGCCAGCACAGGACGATGACCGCGCCGTACGGCTTCCTCTGCCAGCAGCATCCCCGTAAAACCTGTCGCGCCGTAAAGCATCCAATTAGGCATGAGGCAACCTTCATTCATGAAAACGCATCGTCAGTTCTCATATTATGAGACGAACTGTGTATGAATTGCGCAATCGCTGCGCCATATTGTGATCAATATAAGAGTCGTTATTCACCCAACCGCTGCCGTGACAGGAAGCTCCAGATGACTTCGCTGGCGTTGAGGTCGTAGCTTACGGTGCCGCCCACATCGCGCGACAAATCGCTGGCAACGCCTGACCAGTTGTGTCCGCCCTCAATCACCGCATAAAGTTCCACGCTTGTGTTTCCTTCGCAGGCAGTATAAGCCTCATGCCAAACGCGTGTGTTGTCGTCGGGGTCTACGTCGGGGACAGCGCCGAACTCGCGCGTTGAGGAACAAGCATTGTGCGTGAGCCAGAAATCCAGCGTTTGTGCCGTCGAAAACTGGTAGCCATAATCGACATCTTCCACCACAAACTGCCCGCCGCCCCACGCGAACACGGCGTCTTCCGTACCTTGTATGAGCAGCATGGAGATTGGCTGTGAGGGCACGCAATCGTCGGCGACTTTTTGCATCATTAACGACCCGACTGGCACAAACGCAGCGATTCTATCGGTAAGCTGGCAGGCAAGTAAGTAGCTGAGATTTCCCCCACTGGAGAAGCCCGTCACGTAAATGCGGGCAGCATCAATGGCATAAGTTTGTACCAGGTGGTCAATCAGCGCCGCCATAAAGCCTACATCGTCGGTGTTCTGCTGCACGGTGGTCAGCATTTCCAAGCCTAAACCATCATTCCAACTGCCATCAACGCCGTCGGGATAGACGACGATGAAGCCTTCACGGTCAGCAATGGCGTCGAAGCCTGTGAGGGCGCGCATTTCCTGTCCACTGTACGCGCCGCGCTGCAGCACAATCAGCAGCGGTACGGGTGTGTCAGCCACGTAGCTTGCGGGAACGTGCAGCGTGAAGGTGCGTGTTTGCCCATCGTGTTGCAGCGCACCGTCGGTATTCTGGGCGCGCGCCATCGCAGCGAATGCCAGCAAGCACAGCACGAACAGGATGTAGGGGATGTGACGCATAGAGTTTCCCGATTATAACTCTTTTAAAAACTGCTGCGGATTGTTCAGGAACGCGCGTGTGAGGGTGACGTGTTCCAGTGCATCATAAGCCACCGCTTGAATCGGGCGCTCGTCAAAATTGTAGATCACGGCGTCGGGGAACGCCATCAATATGGGCGAATGCGTAGCGATGATGAACTGCGCGTTGAGGCTGACCATTTCCTTGAGCATCGACAGGAACGCCAACTGACGCAGTGGGGACAGCGGCGCTTCTGGCTCGTCCAGCAGGTATAAACCTTCACCGACAAAGCGCGATTTGAAGAAGGCGAAAAAGCTCTCGCCGTGTGAATAGTCGTTGAAGTCACGTCCGTAACGCTGCATCTCGTGTAGTTCGTGCATGAACGGCATCCGCGCCAGATCACGCGCCATCTTTGAGCGATCTTTGTATTCCTCATCTACTGCGGCAAGATCGGCTTCCAAGCCTTCGCGGATGTGCGAGAGACGCCTGGCATAGCCGAAAAAATCTTCGGCACGCAGGAAAAAGCCTTTGCGCGTTTTCTTGAGCCACGCCAGCTTCAGCACCTTCGCCAACTCTCGAATAGACTTCAGGGTAGCATCATGGTCGCTGTCGGAACTTCCCGCGACAATCGACCCCGCCGCCACCGCGATTCCTTCCAACAGGGTTGATTTGCCGCTGCCGTTTTCGCCCACAAAAAACGTCACGGGCGCGGTGAAGTCCAGTGTTTGCAGCGCACGCACGGCGGGGATGCTGAAAGGATAACGTTCGGGCAGGTTGGCAGATTGCAGGTTGATCGATTTGAGATGCAGCATGAGATCTCCTGCGGACATTTGTTCTGACTGTAGCATAAATCTACGAAAGTGCCAAAACCCAGGGCAAGCGCATCAAATTTAGTTTGAAGGTGACAAGGGTTCACAACATATTTGTAGGGACAAGCGTACCTGGCTGAGCATCGGGCGAACACACAGGTTCGCCCTTACAATGACGTTTCTGACGTTCCTTGACCCAATTCGTGATTTTGATGCAATCGCCTTGGCAAAAACCCCCGCAATAAAGAGTGGGACTTACGCAGTTGACCAATCACCTGTGCTCGACTCGAACAGTGGGTTTAAACCCACTGTTTCAACTGCGTAACTTCTAAAAGAGATTACGTAACTCACCTTACGCACTCTGAACTTGTGAACAAGGTGTAAGAACCTGTTTGGAAATTCAATTTTGAACCGCAAAGGCGCAGAGGACGCCAGGAAGAACGGTAGAAATGAAGGAAAATTGAACCGCCAGACACCGAGAACACAGAGAAATAGACAGAAGAAAAGCCCAGTCTCTACAGCATTCCATATTTCATCTCGAATTATCAGACAGGTTCTGATGCTCTTTAACAAATTCATCAGGATGTGAACATTGCCCGAAACGCTTTTTCTGTTCACTT
>CALMZT010000866.1 GCA_937870805.1 uncultured Chloroflexota bacterium | reverse complement strand
GAACAAGGGGTTTAAACCCCTTGTTCACAGGTTCAGGGTGCGTAACGTCAGTGAGTAACTAAACTATAAAACACCATCCGAAACCTGCTTTCTGTCCACTTCAGTGGACGTGGCACTTCGGCAGCCGGAAACTTTAGTTTCTGGCAGGGTATCGGTACATGAGCTACATAGACCTTGAGCGCGGCGAATTGATGACAGGGTTAGAAGCGGCGGGCAAACGCTTCACCGCTTTACTGCGTTCGCTTGCGCCGGGTGATGAGATCAAACCCTGTGAAGGTCTCATCTGGAATGTAGGCGATGTGGCAGTGCATGTGCTGACGGTTGTAAGGCGTTCACTGGGAGATCGTCGGCGCACCAGCAGTCCTGCGGAACTTGCTCAACTCAACGCGCTTGGCTTAAACGAAATCCCCGAACGCGACCCCCACAAAATCGCTGAACTTATTGACGCCGATATGGACATCATCATCCATCGCGTGTATCCCAAAGTAGCCGATGATCGGCGCTTTCCGTTCCATTCGGGCACAACCATCGGCGCGCGTCAGGCACTGGCGATCACGCTGGGCGAATTCACGCTGCATGGCTGGGACATCGCGCACGCTTGCGGCAAAGAATGGGTGATTGACCCACATATCGCAGCGTTAGCATGGCGCGGCTTCTTAGACCCGCTGCACGCTTGGCTGAAAAAAGATGCTGCTGCCGATCTGTCAGAAAGTTATCTGTTCGAGTTGGAAGGTGAAGAAGGTCGCACACGCCTGTGTTTAACGGACGGCACGCTGCATATCGAATACAATGTCAACAGAAGCGATGATGATTTTGTTATTCGCATCCATCCGGTAGATTTATTGTTTGTGTTCCCTTATGGACGGCGACCCGCTGCGGATGCGGCACTGGCACGCCTCGCTGCCCTGTTTGAGACGATTTAGGGAGTTTTATTTTTATGGTAGACATGATCGGGCGGCGTTATCGCGTGGAGGCGACGCTGGGACAAGGTGGCATGGGCGCGGTCTATCGCGCGCTGGATCGGCTCACAGGAGAACAGGTGGCGCTGAAACAGGTCAGCGCACGCCCGGAAAATCTGCAATTCGGTGCAACGGCGCGTTTGAGCGCAACCAGCCAATCGACTGATTTACGCCTGTCGCTGGCACAGGAGTTTAAGGTGCTGGCGTCGCTGCGTCACCCACACATCATCAGCGTATTAGATTATGGCTTTGAAACCAGCCCGGAAACAAACGAACCCCTCCCTTATTTCACGATGGAACTGCTGCAAAACGCCCGCAGCATTGTCGAGGCCGCGCAGGGTCAACCGCTGCTCGTGAAAGTTAATCTGCTGGCACAGTTATTACGTGCGCTGACCTATCTCCATCGTCGTGGCATTATTCACCGCGACATCAAGCCGAGCAACGTCATGGTCAGCGAACAAGATGGTGAGCAGTCCATCAAGACGCTGGACTTCGGTTTGTCAGTAGGGCGTGAGGACGCTCCCGACGCAAGCATGACGGCGGGTACACTGGCATACATGGCACCGGAGCTGTTGGCGGGGACTTCAGCCAGCGAGTCGTCGGATTTGTACGCTGTAGGGGTCATCGCTTACGAAATGTTCACCGGACGCCATCCCTTTGACACCAGTGAAATTACGGTGCTTTTGAGTCAGATATTAGACAAAGAGCCTGACTGGAGTCTCATCGGTGATGAAGGGGTAGCAACCGTCGTCGCGCGCCTGCTGGCGAAACAGCATAATGAACGTTACGACAGCGCCAACGCTGCGATTTCCGCCTTAAGCGACGCCACGCACCAGCGCATCACACAGGAAACGGCGGCGGTACGCGAGAGCTTTTTGCAAGCGGCGAAGCTGGTGGGACGTGATGAAGAATTGGCGCAGCTTACTCGCGCGCTGGACGAAGCCGTGAACAATGGGCGAGGCAGCGGTTGGCTGCTCGGCGGCGAAAGCGGCGTCGGCAAATCGCGCTTGACCGATGAACTGCGCGCAAGGGCACAGGTACGTGGCGCGCTGGTGATGCGCGGGCATTCCGTCAGCACAGGCGGAACGCTGTACGGTTTATGGCGTCCTGCTGTGCGCTGGCTGTCGCTGCTCACCGAATTGAGCGACGAGGAAGCGGGTACGCTGAAACCGATTGTCCCCGACATTGAAACACTGCTCGAACGTGATGTGCCCGATGCACCAGAACTGCCGCCTGCGCAAACGAAGGAACGCCTGCTTAAAACCATTGAAAACCTGTTTCGGCGGCAAACGCAGCCCATTTTGCTGCTGCTGGAAGATTTACATTGGACGCAGGAAAGCCTCGACATCCTCACGCACCTTAACCCCATCGTCGCGGAACTGCCCCTGCTGATTATCGGCAACTACCGCGACGATGAACGCCCCAATTTGCCCTCACTGCTGCCAGAGATGAAGCACATGAAGCTGCATCGTCTGAGCGCCGAAGAGATTGCCGAACTCAGCGCGGAAATGCTCGGCGCGCCGGGGCGGGCGCAGCCTGTCGTGGATTTATTGCAGCGCGAGACGGAAGGCAACGTCTTTTTCCTCATCGAAGTGGTGCGTGAACTGGCAGAAGACGCCGGACAGCTGGATCGAATCGGCACGCGCACCTTGCCGAGTGCGGTGTTCAGCGGCGGCATTCGGCGCATCGTGGCACGGCGTTTGGAACGTGTTCCAGAGAGCGCTCATGCTCTGCTGCAAAAAGCGGCGATCATGGGTCGCCAGTTAGATTTGAATGTTATCAAAGCCCTGATTCAGATGGATGCGGGGAAACACCCCGTACAGCAGCGCACTCAATATGATTTATCGGATTGGCTGGCGGTCTGCGCGGACGCGGCGGTGGTCGAAGTTTTTGAAGAACGCTGGCGTTTTGCGCATGATAAGCTGCGTGAAGGTGTGCTAGACCTGATCGACGAAAGCGCATTCCCATCGCTCAATCGTCAGGTCGCGCTGGCGATTGAACGTGTGTATCCCGATGCGCCAGAGCAGGTGGTGACGCTGGCATATCACTGGCAGGCGGCGGGCGATGCTGAAAAAGTCATTCATTACAACACACTCGCGGGCGATCAGGCACTGCGTAACGGCGCGAACCGTCAGGCGAAAGCATTCATCCAGCAGGCACTCGCGGGACTGCATTCGTTGAAGTCGCAGCTAGTGAGCGAAAGCTATCAGCGGCGTTTCATCGACCTTGTGCTGAAATACTCTAAAGCAAGCATCGACCAGCCGAGCGATGATGTGCTGGAATACCTAAAAGAAGCACAAGCCTACGCCGACGCGCTGCAAGACGAGGGTTTACAAGCGCGCGTGTTGAACAGCACAGGCGCGTACCATTTCATCATCGGGCAGTTGGGCGCGGCATTAGGCTTTTTCACGCGCAGCATTCCACTCGCAGAAAAACTGGACTTGGAAGAACTCCTGCCACTGTCTTACAACATCGTCGGGCAGGCGCTGTATATTCAGGGCAATTTCCCGCGCGCCACACGCATGTTATATAAATGTGTCGGCTTGGCGGAGCGCTATCACGAGTTCGATCTCATGTCGAGCGCATTGGCGGTCTATGGCTCAGCGCTGTCGATGCAGGGACACCATGCCGAAGGGTTGCCGTATGCGCAGCGTTCGATTGAAACAGGCGAAAAGATCAACCAGCGCCGTCTGGAAGTCAACCTGATGACGTTGGGCGTGGGCGCGGGGTTTTCCGGGCAGCACGATGACGCCATTGCGTACCTTGAACGCTGCTTGCAAAGCGCCGAGAAAACACAGGCGCTGTATCCCTTGTATTTATCGCCCGGCGCGTTAGGCAATGTCTATGCCGAGCGCCGCGAATGGGACAAAGCGCGCCGTTACTTGCAGCGCAGCGTCGAGCACGCCGAAAAATTCAGGATGGTGTCACATCTGCCGCTGATTCAGCTTGCGCTGTTGTGCCATTTGGAGATGGCGGCGGGCAAATGGGACACGGCGCTGGATAACGCGCATGACATCCTCAAGCTGTCGCAGGCAACCCAACA
>CALMZT010000865.1 GCA_937870805.1 uncultured Chloroflexota bacterium | reverse complement strand
ACGGTTGAGGCGTTCCAAATCATCTTCACGTCCAATCGCGCGCATCTTCGCACGGTGTCCGTAGTAGGTGAAGGCAACCATCACCTCTGCGCCCGCACGCAGGAACTCACGGTGCAGTTCCTTCACAGCGGCAGGGTATTCAATGACCACTTCCGGCACATACGCACCCGCCTTCAGATAGCCGCGCCGTTCCAGTTCAAATAGGTAGCCTTCTGCACCTAAAACCACATCTTTTTGCAGGCGTTCGAGCAGAGTTCCGGTTGGCATAAAGTCTCTCCTAAGAAGTTTTTGATTCTTGGTTTTTCGTTATTGATGGTTTATGTACTACCGCATTTCACTCGTTGCTCATTGCTCGTTGCTTTCAACTATTTACTCGTGATCTTCAGCACGCGCGTTACTGACACCTTGCATCTCGATCACGCGCTTTCCGTTTTGCTCCACCCAGACGCCGCAGGAGCCGCCACCCTCACTCACATCTAATTCGACGGGGCTGCCGTCCATGTGGAGCGCAGGGTGGTAGAACTGCGCGACTTTCCTTGCGTCACCCACGATGTAGTGCCCAATCAATGCGCGGCGGAAACGGTCAGGACTGGTGTTTGCAAAACTGCCGTGTACCAACTGTCCATTGAAGAACAGGACATCGCCGGCTTTCATGATGATGGGCGCAGGCTTCACGCCTTCAGGTAAGGGTACGGTCACATCGGTGAAACTCTGCGTAGTATCGGCGGGGATGGTACAGAGGACATCCCAATTGTGGCTGCCCGGCACGACTTGCATACAACCGTTTTCCTCATCGCAGTCGTCCAACGCCATCCACGCTGCCATCGACGTACCTGGTTGCACTTTGAGATAGTATTGGTCTTGGTGTAGGGCTTGCCCGCGCGCGCCCGGTGGCTTGAAGTAGAGCATCGTTTGCACAGCGAAGGGTTCTTTGCCCATGAGCGCCGTCAACACCTCGTTGAGACGCTGCTCAATTAACCATTTGAGGCTAACCTCATCCCAACGGTGCATATGAATCATGCGCGGATACTGTTTGAGAGGGTCGGGCTTGTCATCAAACAAGTGGTCGCCAGTTTTGAGAGAATCGCCAAGAATGCGCTGAATGGGTACGCCGACGAAATCGCCGGGATGCTCCTGTCCTTCACGCAGCGCCATGAAGTGGGCACGATAGCGCGCAGTTTCTTCTGGGGAGAATAAACCTCGCGCAACATAATAGCCATTACGTTGGTTCTGTTCGATCTGACTTTGGGTGAGCATAAATGTATCCTTACCCTTTTTAATTTTGGCAAGGACAGGCTTTTTGCAAAGTAAGCTCCGATGTGATCCTGTAGCCTGTCCTACAACTGATTGTAGACTCGCTTGCTGTCAAGTGTCAAGCAACTTGACAAGGACTTGGATTTAGCGTTATTCTCGGTTGTAGGACAACCTACAAGTTAGCCGGGCAATGTAGAAAGGATATTCACAGCAAAAACCGCCGCAATGCTCATGAAAATAAAATTGGTTTGTTATTTTAGGAGCTTCCACAATGAAAGAATATAAACCCAATCCTAAAAGCGTGAAGGCGCAAAAGGAGCACGTCCAAGAAGCCCACTTCCAATATTCAAAAAATCGTATCTCGCGTCGTGAATTCTTCCGCTTCGCCTCAGCCATCGGTGCGGGAGCGCTGGCGGTGGGGCTGTTGTCGCCATTGGAACGTTTCCAATTGAAGACGGCAAGGGCACAGGATGTAGCACCTGTGCGCGGAGGTACGATCTACAACTCGCTGGGCGTCAGTACAACCCGCTTTGACGACCCAGCACGTCTGGATAATGTGTTTGTTTCCAACAATATACGTCAGGTCTGCGATTACCTCGTAACTCTGGACCCCAACCTTAACTTGCAACCGGCTTTGGCGGAAACCTGGATGCCTTCGGAAGATGGTTTAACGTGGACATTGGGGCTGCGGCAGGGCGTAACATTCAATCACGGTAAAGCCTTCA
>CALMZT010000864.1 GCA_937870805.1 uncultured Chloroflexota bacterium | reverse complement strand
GTAAAGGTCTCTGTCGAAGTTGCAGTGGGTGTATCCGTCGCGGTGGCAGTTGGGGTAGAAGTTTCCGTCGGTGTTGCTGTATTTGTCGGTGTTGAAGTCAACGTTGGAGTAAAGGTTGTTGTTGGCGTAGAACTCGGCGTTGACGTTGCCGTGTTCGTAAAGGTTGCTGTTGGCGTCAGAGCATCTTCTGATAACACAGGCAGCGCCGTCAGATCATCGATCCAATGCACCAGATTCTCCTGAATCCATGCGAACTGTAAACCACCCACAGCATAGCGAATCATAATCCATTCGCCGTCAGCGCTGCGTCCCACAGGCTGTACGCGCTGTCCTGCTGCCAACGCACCCAAACGCAGATAGCCGCGCCCCGGACCCGCGCGCACGTAAACGCCGATGCCACTGACGTTCACCCAATTGCCTGTTGGCGTCGCAGTAATGATTACAGGCGTCAAAGCTCCTGCGCTTGCAGCAGGGGAGGGCGTAAGATTTGCCACGTCAATGATGGGCAAAGCGTCAATATCTTCGACCCAGTAGGCAAGGTCGCGTCGTATCCAACCAAAGCCACGTCGATAACTAATCATCACCCAAAGTCCATCGGCGCTGCGGCTGACAGGCTGCAAAAAAGCGCCCGAAATCAGACCACCAACGGCAACATACTGTTCACCCGGACCGCCGCGCACGAAAATATCTGTCGCCAGAACATAACTGCGCGTCGGCGTTGCAGTGGGCAGTTCCTGCGCCCGCAGCGGCAGCGCGAAGCTGACAGTCCATAATGTGATGAGAACGAACAGCAAGCGTTTCAAGTAATGAACCTCGTTAGACGGCGCGGTATGTTAACATGAGGTTGATACACAGGCAACCAACTATTGACCTACGATTGTAAACGATGCGGCAGGTTCGATGGGCACATTGTTGGCAAGCAAACGCGCTGACCATTCGCCGGGCGTAAATGGTGTATCTTCTTGCGAGATGAAAAACCAGACGCAGATGTCATCATAGTTTTGGTCTACCGTCCAGGGACTATTGGTGACAAGCACCGTACCGTTAGAACTCCATTCTGCGCTCATCATTGTACCAGCAGGCAAATTGAACGCCTGCGCCGTAATATAAATTTGGCTGGCATCAGATGAAAACTGATTTTGCAGTCCATCCGCGCAACCGTCGGAGTTACGTACCGATGAAGCTGTACCAATTTGTGTAAACTGTGCCCCAACAGTAGAGCCGTCGGACGATTGAACGGGTACATCGCCAATTTGCCCCCCACCTGTAGGCATACTGTTACTGGAAGACGGATCGGCATTCCCTACGACGACACGTGGCGTAGGACTGCTGCCTGCGATCACCGTCGCCAGCAAATGTTGGTTCACGGTATTCACTTGCATGACCTGCGTTTGAATCACCTGGGCTGTCGCCATGACTTGCGTGCCGTTGGCATTGGCTGTCATCGCCAGATTGGTGGCTTCGGCAAGAAATACATTGTTGTTCGCTTCCAGGGTAGCTGCCGGATTTTGTCCGCCGACGGCTTGGCAGGCGCTTGCCAGCAGCATGAGTAAACATGCGAAGAAGTATCGTTGTCTCATCCTTGTCATCTCCATCCACCCAGTTTAGCCGAACATCGCGCTCTTGTCAGTCCTCAGCACAAAAAAACGATCACTGCTATACTGCCTTTATTCAGTTTACATAAGGACATGGGCATGGTACATCGGTTGGTAAATCGCACGGAGCGTCTGGCTGCCATTGAGCGAATGCTGTTGCAGAGTCGGTTAGGCTTGCGCGCGGTAGAGATTGCCGAATCATGCGGAGTAGATCGCCGCACGATTTACCGCGACCTATCCTTGTTGGGTGAAAGCGGCGTGCCTGTCTATCAAAAAGATGGTCGTTTTTATGTCAACCGTGAGTATTATTTAGCCCCTGTACGTCTCAGTAATAACGAAGCCATCGCACTATTCCTTTCCGCGCGTATGTTTCTGCACCATACAGAACAACCTAACCCCTATCTCATTTCGGCATTGGCAAAGCTCAACATGGCGCTGCCGGAAACTCTCGCGGAGCATGTCGGCGCTGTCGCAGAAATGAGACGCAATGACCCTGTTGATCGTGGCTTTGTCACGGTGTTAGATACCATGACTCGCGCGTGGAGTGAACGACGCCGTGTCAAATTGTGGTACAGTGCGGCGCAAAGCGGAGAAACAGGCGCGCGCGAGTTCGCGACCTACTTTATTGAACCAACACCTTCTGGTGGATTATTTGCTGTCGGCTATGATACGCTTGCGCAGCAAATCCGCGCCTTGAATTTGCGCCAGATCAAGCGTGTAAAGCCTCTGCCTATCTTTTATGAAATCCCCCCGATCTCTGAAGTGCTGTCTTATCTATCGAAGGCTTGGGGCATTACCCCTGATGATCAACTACAAACACAGGTGGTTTTGATCTTCTCAGCAGAGGTTGCGTCGCGCATCACGCAGCGTCTGTGGCATGACTCGCAGCAAATTGAATGGCTGGATGATGGGCGCTGCCAGTTGCAAGTCAGCGTTGCAAGCTGGCGTGATATGCTGGCGTGGATACGCTCATGGGGTGCTCAAGTGGAAGTCGTCGCGCCGCAAGCCCTCCGTGACGAACTCGCTGCTGAAGCCTTAAAGATGGCAACGGCTTATCACGAAGCGCGCATTTAATTCGTCCTTAGTTCGACAGGACATTACGTCGCAGCATGTCAAGCGCTTGCAGTGTGAGCAGATTACGCAGCGTTCCACCGATGCGCTGTTCTGAACCTGTAAAGCTACAGAACTCACCAACGACCTGTGCCAGGTGCACGCGATCAGGACCGATGCCGTTGTCAGGCAGCAACTGTACGCCTGCCCAGAGGTTAATCAGCGGTGTTTGATATTCCTCTACCACGTCTAAAATAGCGGCGTTGAAATACAGCGAACGCTCCCAAGAAGGATGCCCTTCATCATTGTCTGCCAGCACCGGGAACGTCGTCCATACGGGAATGACGCCTTGCTCAATCGAAAAGTCCATGATCGCGCGCATAAAATCACGCGACTCATCTGCCTCGTAATACTCCACGTCCATCAAGCCCAGCATGATGAGCGCAATACTAGGCTGCACAAGGCGATATTCGCACGCTAGAGGTGATTCATTCGACTGGCAGACCTCAGCATCTGCCCAAAACGGATCCATTGCACCAGCTGTGCTTAAGCCATTGACCGCTGCCACGCTGAAGCTGTCAAATGAATTGCGCTCACCCTCCTGCGGCGGGACAGAAAAGAAGTCTACCGTCTCCTGAAGATAGCTGTATGCGCCGAAATCGCAGAAATCGCCGCGCATTCCAATCGGATTCAGAAAGCCACCGCTGGTTGTATTGCTATCACCTACGCGCGTAAATACGTTAGCGCGCATCCCAAGTTGCTGTCCACGTTCAAAAATGGCGCGCACTTCGCTGGTATCCATGTTGTCGAGCAGCGGTGCGGCTTGCAAACGCTGATACTCAGCAAGCACCGTAGGGTCTGACGAAGGCAAATTAAGCGGAGGCGTATATGTAATAGGCGTTTGCGACTCAACAATAGGCACATCCCAGAGATTGACACCCTCATCAAGGCTCATCGACCCTGAGACAACCCAACCCCGCATTTCACCAATATCAACCAGCATCCATTGAGCCAGATCATTACGCCCTTCGACATTTACTATCGTCGCCGCAGGGAGTTGTCCAACGACATCGCTTTGCAATCCCGGCGCAGTATAGACGTTGATGGTATCTCGTGTCGTCGCAGCCAGCGTGTCCTGCGCGCGAACACTACCCACTAACATGATGATGAAAAGGCAAGCGAAAACTCTACGTATAATCAAACTCATTGCTGTGTACTATCCCATCCGCCCAAATTCGCGCGCCAGATGATCTGCGCTCATATGCAGCATCGTTGGGCGTCCATGTGGGCACGTCAGCGGCGAACGGCAGCGTTCCAATTGGCGGATAATACCTTGCATTTCGTCAAGGCTGAGGATTTGTCCCGCTTTCACCGCAGCCTGCTTGCAAACGCGCAGCACAATCTTATCTTCAATTGACTGTTGACCGGGCTGCATGCCCTGTTCAAGGTCTTGCACAATCCCCTTGATGATTTCTGTCGGGTCTTTGTCGGCAAGCATCGCCGGAACGCTGCGCACGGCGAATGTATTGGGTCCAAAAGGCTCAAGCACAAAACCAAACTGTCCCAAAATGTCGAGATGTTCTTCGAGCATTTGCGCTTCTGTGGGCGCAAGCTGCATCGTCTGCGCGTTCAAGGCATACTGCGCAATCAATCCCTGGCGCGCATGGGTATCCATGAACTGCTCGTAAAGGATGCGCTCATGAGCCGCGTGCTGGTCGATGAGATACATCCCTGCTGGACCTTCAGTGACGATATACGCCGCGCCAATTTGTCCCAAAACACGCAGCATCGGCAGAGTGCGCGGTTTGGCAGGTGCATTGGGTCCTACGGGCACAGCAGTCGGATCATCTTCGGTTTCCTCGGAGCGTCGAGTGAATACAGGGCGCTGCTGGCGCTGATACTGTCCAGTATCGACCATTTCAATGTCCAGATCGAGCTGTGCCGGACGCCGAATCATCACGTAATCGGCAAAATCGCGCTGCCGCACAGCGGGAATTTGCGCCGCATCCACGACTGTACGGCGCACGCTGCGCTGGACAGCAGCAAACACGGCATTAGGTTCACGGAAGCGTACTTCGGCTTTTGTTGGATGTACATTGACATCGACATCTTCTGGCGTTATCCGAACCATCAAGATGGCAACAGGATAACGTCCCGTCATCAACAGTGTGTGATAGGCTTGTGTCACGGCATACGATAGGCTGGCATCCTGTACTGCGCGCCCGTTGACGAACAGCGTAATCCGCGAACGGTCAGCACGATGCAATTCAGGGGACGAGGTGTAACCATACACTGCAATCTCGGCGTCCGGCTCAGAGTTGACTTCAAGCAGATGCTTAAAGCTCTCTAATCCAAGTGACTTGACCACTACATCGGCAAGTTGACCGCTGCCGCTGGAACGAAAGATTTCGACACCATCTTGCAGCAGCACAAATTGCACACGGGGATACGCCATTGCGTAGCGGGTGACAATCGCTGCGACCTGTCGCTTTTCGGTGTTATCCGCTTTCAAAAATTTGAGGCGCGCGGGAGTGTTATGAAACAGATTCTCGACAGTGATGACCGTTCCAGCAGGCGCACCTACTGTTTGCCGCCGTCGAATAGTTCCACCTTCAACTCGCAGTTGCATACCAGCGGTTTCATCTCTATGGCGCGTCGTTAACGTTAAATGGCTCACCGACGCGATGCTGGCAAGGGCTTCACCACGAAAGCCCAGCGTTTGGATGT
>CALMZT010000863.1 GCA_937870805.1 uncultured Chloroflexota bacterium | reverse complement strand
ATTCTGTCTTGTGAGAACGTCTCACAACGCAGAAGATAACAAAGAATATCAAACTATTCAAGGACTAGTTCTTATGCACAGGAGATAGTCTTGGAACTCACCACAACCATCATGATTGGCGCGCCGCATGAAATACAAGCCATCGCTGCACCCACTCTACGCCAATATGCGTTTGAGACGCTGATTCGTGTTCCCGCACACATCACTGTGCTATACCCCTTCGTTCCCTTTGAGCAATTGGACAGCGCGTGCGTGACCTTGCGCGATCTGTGCGCCGAAATCGCGCCGTTTGACATCACTATGAAGGGCTACAACAGCTTTCCGGATATCGTGTACATGGAACCACAGGACGACACGCTGATTCGCGCGCTGTGTCAAAAAGTTTTCTCGGCGTTTCCCGATTGTCCACCGTATCGCGGCATACACGGCAATGAGCCAACGCCGCACATGACCGTCGGTGAATTCGCCAGCGCAGAGGAGCAAGCCGCTGCGTTACTGCCCGACTACGAACCTGTAACCTTTCGCGCAGCACAGTTGCATGTGATGTACGGGGTTGATAATTCGGCAATGACCTGGCTTACACATGCGGTGATTGCGCTGAGAAATGGGCAGACGAAGATTGCTGCCAATAAGTGAACGGGAACACACGTTGGTGTTCCCCTACGACTAGGATTCAACATTGACGCTGCCACAAGAGGAAATGCTGGCTGTGCTGCGCAATTTATGTCAGCAGGATACACGCATTGAAGCGGCAATGCTGTATGGTTCGTTCGTGTATGGCGAAGCCGACGAATTTTCTGATCTGGATGTGATTTTATATTTTGCTGACGAGGCGCTGAAAGACGTTGATCAGCGTGCATGGGTAGCGCAAATCCGCCCTGTCGAGTTATTTTACGTCAACGGCTTCGGCAGCCGTGTGGCGATCTTCGACAATCTGGTACGCGGCGAGTTTCATTTTGATCGTGTTTCGAACATGCATAAACTGGGCGATTTGCACGATGAGGTGTGGTTTCCGTCACCGGAAAAAGTCATCGTACTTGATCGACATGGCTCACTTCTGCCCTATTTACGCCGACTGAACGATAAACTAGAACGCGATACCACTGAGAAGCGCCAGTACATTTGCGACGACTTTCTGAACTGGTTTTTGTTCGGCATGAACGTGTTGGCACGCGGCGAACATGCACGCGCGCTGGAAATATTGCAGTTAGTGCATGATAATGTGCTGCATATGGCGCGCTTGGATGAACAGCAAACGGAACACTGGATTACGCCGACACGGGCGCTGGAACGCGAACTTTCCATCGACGCCTACGCGCGTTATGCGCAATGCACGGCAGGGTTGAACAAATCCGCGCTGTGGAACACCTATCGCGCGGCGTGGCAGTGGGGCAAAGCGTGGATACAGGCTCAGCACCCAGGTACGCTGCTAGACAAGCTCGAAACACGATTTAGCGATTACTACCGACAGGCGATGAGTTAATTTATGGAACTGACGACCACCATTATGATTATTGCGCCGCATGAAGTGCAGGCACTCACCGCCCCACTGCGGCGGCAGTATGCGCTGGACAAGATGATCTGTGTGCCCGCGCACATCACCATCCTCTATCCATTTGTGCCGTATGAGCAGTTAGACGCTGCATCGGAGAAGCTGCGCCAGATTTGTGCGGAAATTGAACCGTTCGACATCACAGTAGAAGGTTATGGCAATTTTCCGCGCTTTATCTATATGAAACCTAAGAATGAGGTGCCTATCAGAAACCTTTGCCATCGGGTGTTTGAGGCGTTCCCTGACTACCTACCTTTTCGCGGAGTCTATGGGGATACGCCAACGCTGCACATGACAGTGGGCGAGTTTGCCACTGAAGAAGAACGCGCCGCTGCCATTATGCCAGTCTATAAGCCGATCACATTTCGCGCAGAGCGTGTACATGTGATGTATGGGGTAGAGAAACTGGCGCTGACTTGGATTGCACATTCCGTTATTCGACTAGGAGAAGGTTAAACATGGACGAAAATACACTGAAGCAAGCCAATCAATACGTTACTGAGTTGTTCGCGCAGGAAGATGAAGCACTGCGCTGGATACAAGGCGAAGCGCTGCGCAATGAACTGCCCCCGATCAGCATTCAGCCGTTTGAGGGGCGCTTGCTGCAATGGCTGATGCGGCTGATTGATGCGCGCAAAGTCGTGGAGATCGGCACGCTGGCAGGCTACAGCACGGTATGGATGGCGCGCGCCCTGCCCGCTGACGGCAAGCTGTACACACTGGAAAAAAGCAGCAAACATGCAAACGTTGCGCGCGAGTCGTTTCGGCACGCGAGTGTCAGCGCTCGTATCGAACTCATGGAAGGAAACGCGCAGGATTCGCTGCGCAAACTGAGCGCTCAAGCGCCGTTTGATTTCGTGTTCATTGACGCCGACAAAACAGGCTATCTCGACTACCTGGCGTGGGCGCTGGACAATCTGCGTGTAGGGGGTATCGTGGCGGCGCACAATGCGTTTCGCAACGGCGGCACCGTGCAGCCCAAAAGTGATGACGATTATGCGATGCAGAAGTTTAACGCAGCGCTTGCCGCAGAGAAGCGGCTGGACAGTACGATTTTGTCAGTGGGCGACGGCTTGGCAGTGGGGACGAAAAAAGGCTAGAACCTTCGCATCGTTTCCGGCGCGACTTCCCGATAACCGTTGCGGGTCATCTCCAACGTACCCTGCCCTTCTGTGAGTTTAGCAAATGCGGCGGGGTAGTCATACAAATCAGAGAGGTTCGCTTCACCTTCTATAAGCCATTGATTGTCGGTAGCTTTCGACATGGCATTTACGCCGCGCTGCCGCAAGTCGCGCAGCATCGTTTCACCCAACAAAGCTGGAACGTTTAGCTGGAGGCGCATGATGGGTTCAATAAGCATCATATCCGCCTTGTGTAACGCATTTCTAAAAGCGTTTCCTAGATAGCTCTCTGGAGAATAATGCTCAAAATCCGCCCAACCCGACAACCCTATTTTCATTGCGGCAAATGGATACCCCCAACGATATCCAACGATGAAATGTCTTTTTAGAGCTAGGAAAGAAGCCTCGTCACGAGCAAGTGAATTGAGGAAAGTATTTACAGATTTCAGTTCAAACACGCTCTCAAAATGAACGGGGTTGTTATCTAAAGCCGGTTCAAGTGTGAATACAAAACTTGCAATGGTCGGATTAGACTCAGAGGGTAAATATCTCCGAACAAGCGACTCTTCGACAACATAGCTGCTAACAGTCTCACGGTATGCAAAGCGCGTTGTGAATAGTACGCTGCAATTTGCAACCTTTTCGATGTTATCTTTCACATGCCGCAACTGTTCATCAGTCTCAAAACCAGCCACTATTCTTCTGCCAGGACCGATGCGCCGCCAAATGTAACTGGCATTTTGCGCGGCAAACCTATAAGCGCGTTCCCAAGGACCTTTTAAAAATCGTTCATCCTCAACAGGCACAACCTCTAAAGTAATCAGTTCATCGGGGAAGCTGTGTGTAAACATTTATAGCAGAAGGGCGTTTATTATCATTGTGTAGAGTTTTCTCCTGAGGAAAGCGCCGCGTCACCTCCCCTAATCTGAGTGTTGGTCGGCAAGGTGGAATCACGCCTGTACAAGAACTGTAGGGCTTCGTGAACCGTCACGACTGTATGATAACGCATTCCACTAAGCTGTGTCAGCAGCGTGCCCATGAAACGCAGCAGTGGATGATGGACGACCAGGACTGAGCAGTTCACATTGGGAGGTGAGGTGTGCGGCATGACACGCAGTACAGACGCAAGAGGCGGATAGCTCTGTAATTCGGTGACATCAACGATAAAATAAACTGGTGGTCGTCCATCAGCAGCGTACAACGCGGCTGCTTCGACAGCCTGTGTCACCTCCTTCAGCGCGACTTCGCCAAAGATGCGCTGATAGCAGATACGCTTTTCAATCATCCACCGCGTTTCTACAGGCATTTAGCCCCTCAATTGGATACCCGTCTATTGTTGCCTTACTGTGGCGCTTTACGTATCGGGATCATATCTTCCCCATAAATGACACCCGGTTGAATGACTAGCGGCGTGTTGGTATCGACAGTGGCAATCAGATCATAGGTGGTCGCGCCAGTGATGCGCACGGGCACAATCTCGCCGACTGGTAATTCGCCTTCAACAATCACGTAACCGTCGATTTCCGGCGCGTCACGGTAGCTCCGCCCTAACGTCAGCGAGTCACCTGTTTCTTCGCCGTCTTCGTCTTCGGCAACGCCGTGACCTTCGACCAGAATATCCAGCGTCTTGCCCACAAAAGACTGGTTCTTGGCGAGGCTAATGCCCTGTTGCAGTTCCATCAGGCGGTTGTAGCGTTCTTCTTTCACGTCATCCGGCACATGGTTAGGTAACGTCGCGCTAGGAGTGCCAATTTCGTAAGAGTATTTGAACGCACCGACACGATCAAACTGCAAATCTTTGACGAACTGCATCAGCCCATCAAATTCCTCGTCAGTTTCGCCGGGATAACCGACGATGAACGTCGTGCGCACCGCAAGCTGTGGAATGGTGCTGCGCAGCTTGCCAACGGTTTCATATACCCATTCTACATTAGCAGGACGTTTCATACGCTTAAGAGTCTCGCGGTGTCCGTGTTGCAGCGGCATATCGAGGTAAGGCAGGATTTGTTTGTGGTTCGCCATCGTCTCCATCAGGCGCGGCGTGACATAACCCGGATAAGCGTACATGACCCGAATCCAGGGCACATCAGGCGCGGCGGCGACGATGCCTTCCAGTAGATGCGCCAGCCCATCCTTTAAGCCAAGATCGTAGCCGTAATCGGTAGTATCCTGCGCGATGAGCAGAATCTCCTGCACGCCCATGTTTTGCAGACGCACGGCTTCCGCCACAATTGATTCAATAGGACGACTGACAGCAGTGCCTTTAATCTTGGGAATAGCGCAGAAGGCGCAGGGACGGCGGCAGCCATCCGCGATTTTAAGGTAAGCGCTTGCCCCCTGCACGCTGGCACGCAGCACGCCGCGTTCATCCAAGCCGACGACTTGGGCATCGGTAGGAAGATGATAGAGGGGTTCGGGATGCTTACGCTTGCGCAGGCGCGCCACAAGATCGAATATATCCATCCAGCGGCGTGTGCCGATAATGCCATCTAAGCCTGGCACTTCCTGCACCAGGTTTTCGCCGTAGCGCTGAGAGAGACAACCCGCTGCGATGACCATCTGGTGGCTGCGCTTGCCTTCCACCAGTTCTTTCAAGACATTGACGGATTCTTCTTTGGCGCTGTTGATAAAGCCACAGGTGTTGACGATCAACACTTCGGCTTTGTTGGGATCGCCGACGCCGCGCATCCCATTCTGGTTAAGTACCTGCGCGATGCTTTCGGAGTCGACGGTGTTTTTAGAGCAGCCTAGACTGAGTAAATAGTAGGCGTTTTTGCGAGAGGACATGTGTTTCCTAACGAAGTAACTGTTTATGACCGCAGCATTCTACAACAACTGTGCGGAAATTACCTGATTTAACTGTGCGTCGCCCTTAAAGATTGAGTTGAATCACACCCGTATACACCAGCGCGAACAAACCCCATAACACGGCGCTGAATGCCAACCCTAATTTCCAATTGCGATCTGCCAACAGGAACATCAGCGCCAGATAGGAATGCACGTAATAATAGGGGGCGACACACAGCGACGCTACGACGCCCCACAGCGGATCGGAGCGTTTCCAGCACCAATACAGCGCGAACGGGAACAAGATCAGGCTGTACGGGAACAGCGAGAAATTGCGATTGCCCGCAATGAGAATCGTCGGGTGCAAGATGCGATCTATCCACTCCGGGAACATCAGCGTGGCAATACCAATGACCAGCGCCAGAGGCAGCAGAAACAGGAAGCGCTGCCGCCACGTCTTTTCGCGCAGTTCAGCGATAAATGCCAAGCCACCTGTCTGTGGCTTTGTGGTGACGAGAATCGCACCTAAAGGACCTTTGACAACAACACCCAGCAGCACCAGCCAATCGACATTGGCGTAAAGACTCTGTGCGACGAAAGGATACGACAAGCCGACAAGCGCAATCAGATAAGGCTTGCGGACTTTGTACGAGGCATAAGCCAGCACTACTAGAGGAAGCAGCATCGCCGCCACCGGAGGCAGCCAGGCAATCGGCGCTAAAGCAAAGGTCATCCAGGGTGGATTGTAGTACCAGGCAACCCAGTATGGATTGCCGCCACCCAGGACAATTAACGTGGCTAACGCAAAACAAGTATCCCAATCATTCATGCTGATGCCCTACTCGATGGCGTGTGCTTATGAGAACGAACGCATTGAAACTTCCTGCTTAAGTATAGGGGCAATTGAGGAAAATATTCGTTTAGGCACTTTCGATATTAGGGCGATTGCATCAAAATCGCGAATTGGGTCAAGGAAGGTCAGAAACGTCATTGTAGGGGCGAACCTGTGTGTTC
>CALMZT010000862.1 GCA_937870805.1 uncultured Chloroflexota bacterium | reverse complement strand
ATTCGGAGTGTTCGATACTCCAGAGGCAACACAAACATTTTTCGATGCTGTGAAAGAACGCACACGCACGCTTGAAAACGCTGAAACACGCGACACCTTCCCGACACCGAATTTCTTCGGGGGTGGCACTTACGGTTCAGATGCGATCTTTGTACGTGGAACTATTTACATACGTATCTCGGTACCGCGCTTCTCCAGCACGATGGGAGAACCACTTAACCCTTATGCAAGCGCCTTATTTAGAGTAATAGACCCGGTGATTGAGGCAGCAGTGGGTGGCAGCGCAGAAGCGACGGCAGAGGCAACCGTAGAAGCTACAGCCGCACCCTAAGAGATCGAAGTTTCAAAAACGGGGGCATTCCAATCAAGATGCCCCTTTTTAATTTGTGAGGTTAATTATGGGCGTTTTACAGGGACAGGTTGCATTAATCACTGGCTCAGCAGGGGATCTGGGGAACGAGATGGCAGTACAGCTTGCGCGTGAGGGCGCATTGATTGTGATGTGGGATGTGAAGCCTGAAGCGGAAGCGACACCACAGATTGAACGTGTGCTCGCTGAGAGCAGCACAGTGACCTATCGACAGATTGATGTACGAGATAGGTCCGCCGTCGATAAAGGTATTGCAGCGCTGGAGCGCTTGGACATTGTGTGTTCCAATGCGGGGATTGTCGAGTCATCTCCGTTTCTAGAGGTTACACAAGAAAATTGGCAGAAACATCTCGACATCAACTTAACAGGCTGCTTTAATGTGTGCCAAGCAGCGGCACGAAAAATGGTTGCCGACAAAACGCAGGGGCGCATTATCCTCACGAGTAGCTGGGTAGGGAGTATCCCCTGGCCCGAAATCTCGTCTTATATTGTTAGCAAAGCAGGGGTCGATATGCTGACGCGCAGCATGGCGCGGGAGTTAGCGCGCTACGGAATCCGGGTAAACGCCATTGCGCCGGGCATCGTCAAGGCGGGGTTAGCAGGACGACAGTTGGTCGAAGAACCTCAGTATGCTGCACGGGTGGCAAAGGTCATTCCGCTGGGTGAGCCGGGTACGCCTGTCGAGATCGCACAAGCAGTTGTGTACCTTGCATCGCCGCAAACAGCTTACATGACGGGCACCATCCTGCTGCTTGATGGTGGCTGTTCACTATTTCAGTTTGATTCTTAACTGAGCAGCGCATTAAACAGAAACTTCAGCGGGTTTCTGTTGTGTCATACGGTTTGTCATGAAAACAACGCCTAAAACGATAATGAGCAGGATCGCCACAATGGTATAGGCGCGCTGAATACCGATTTGGTCAGCGACGAGTGCGAGAATTTGTGGCGTCACAAGGCTGGAGATACCCATCGCCATCGAGATGCGCGCGCTTGCTGTGTTGGCTTGGTCTGGAGCGCTGCGCGTAGCAGCGGCAAGGACAAAGGGAAAGAGATTACTGATTCCAAGACCCGCAATAAAAAGCCCCAATACACTTAAGGCAGCACTGGGAGCCAGCCAGAAGATGGGGAATCCAATCATGGAAACGATTACAGCACTGAGCAGCAGGGTTTCAGTAGACATAGAACGCGCGAGGCGGCTGCCCACTGTGCGCCCGATGACATTGGCAAGAAAATAAGCGCTGACGGCAGTAGAGGCATCAGCTTTGGTGAGACCGACGACTTTTTCCAAAAAATCGGCGCACCAGAAGACGACTGACCATTCAATCGAACCTGTCAGAATAGCGATCACCCAATAAATCCAGAAGCGTGAGGGGAGTTTTCCAGACGCTAATGCTTGTGTAGTCGCATCGGCGGCTTTCGTTGGAAAGGCAGCTTGGCGGAAAACGATAAACATACCGATGCAGAAAAGCATTCCTGCATAGAGCGCGCCGCGCCAACCAAAGCCCTGATAGGCTGCGAAACCAATCAACGCAGGCGCAAGCGTAGCACCGACACTGGCGACGATATTGGACTCGGTGAGCGCAATGGTACGATTCGCGCCATGTTTTTCAGCAAGCGTGGCTTGAATCATGATGAGCAACCAAGAACCGGTGTACGCAAGCAGAAAGGTTGCGCCGATGGTAATATAAGCCGTTTGCCCCAGTGTCAGGAGAACGGCGAACAAGCCCAGCCCCGCGGCACCGAGCCAGAAGATGATGCGTCGTCCAAAACGTTGTGCCAAACGATCAGTGCTGATTCCTGCTAACGTCATTCCTAAAGCGAACGCGCTGAAGTGTAGTCCTGCCTCCGTATAATTGAGGCGGAGTTCTGCACTAAGAAAGGGCATGAAAGGACCCATTGTGGCTTGCATGTAGGCATAGTAGCCTAGCATGAGGTAAGCAAGCCATGTGAAGCGATCCCGAACGAATGTGGACATGCAATAACTTTCAGATGTGGTTGTTGGGGTAAGGTGAAGTATACACTATCCGCTGGGCAGCGTAAACGGAACTGGTGACTTTGTTCACAATGCGATAAAGTATTGCGTAGAAAATAATGCAAAGTGCTGCTGCCGCGATATGAGGGGGTAAATTCTTAGACAAGGAAGTCTTATGGCTAAAAAACGACTGACGATGGCGCAAGCCCTCATTTTATTTTTGCAAAATCAATATGTGGAACGTGATGGTCAACAGCAGCCTTTTTTTGCGGGCTGCTGGGGGATCTTTGGGCATGGCAATGTTGCGGGGATAGGGCAGGCATTACAGCAGTACGCGAACACATTTCGCTACTATCAGGCACGCAACGAGCAGGCGATGGTGCATACCTCTGCTGCTTATGCCAAGATGAAAAATCGCTTGCAAACCTTCGCTTGCACAAGTTCGATTGGTCCTGGTGCAACCAACATGATTACAGGCGCAGCTGCCGCAACGGTCAACCGTCTGCCTGTGCTGCTGCTGCCCGGTGATATTTTCGCGGAGCGTATTCAAGCTCCTGTGCTGCAACAACTGGAATCGGAACATTCACAAGATGTTTCGGTGAATGACTGCTTTCGTCCTGTGTCGCGCTATTGGGATCGTATCAACCGCCCTGAACAGTTGATTACGTCGCTGCCTGAAGCGATGCGAGTGCTGACCTCTCCTGCTGAGACTGGCGCAGTAACCTTATCACTGCCACAGGATATTCAAGCCCATGCGTTTGATTATCCTGAAACGTTTTTTGAAAAGCGTGTATGGCATATCTCGCGCAATCGCCCCGATAAGGAATTGTTGAATCGTGCCATTGAATGGATTCGCGTCAGCAAACAACCGTTGATTGTGGCAGGCGGAGGCGTGCATTACAGCGAGGCGACAGAAGCGCTGCGGGCATTTGTCGAGCAAACGGGAATACCTGTTGGTGAAACGCAAGCGGGGAAGGGTGCGCTGCCATACAATTACCCTCTGAATTTAGGCGCAATCGGGGTTACTGGTACGCACGGCGCAAATGCCCTAGCGCGTGAAACTGATCTTGTGATTGGTATTGGCACGCGCTACAGCGATTTTACGGTTGCATCCAAGACCGCGTTCCAGAACTCTAATGTACATTTTATCAACATCAATGTTGCCGAGATTGACGCCTACAAGCACAACGCTCTGCCATTGGTGGGTGATGCGCGTGCTACACTCAAAGAACTAGGCGAAGCATTGGCGGGGTATCACACTTCTGAAGATTATCAGGCGCGCGCACGTCAGTATAACGCAGAGTGGGATGCAGAAGTGGAGCGTATCTATAACCTTGAGCACGGACCGTTAATCAGTCAAGGTGAGGTGATTGGGGCGGTCAATACCCTCTCCAATCCCGAAGACGTGGTGCTGTGTGCGGCGGGGAGTATGCCGGGTGATCTGCATAAATTGTGGCGCACACGTAATCCAAAAGGCTACCACCTTGAGTATGGGTTTTCGACGATGGGCTATGAAATCGCGGGTGGCTTAGGCGTCAAGATGGCAGCACCGGAACGTGATGTGTATGTCATGGTAGGCGATGCTTCCTATCTGATGATGTCGTCTGAGATTGTTACTGCCATACAAGAGGGTATCAAGCTGATAATTGTGCTGGTCGATAATCATGGCTATGCCAGTATTGGCGGCTTATCGAAGGCTGTTGGCAGTGATGGTTTCGGCACAAAATATCGCTATCGCACCGACTCGGGACAGCTTGATGGTGAAGTGCTGCCGATTGACTACACAGCGAATGCGGCAAGTCTCGGCGCGCATGTGATACGCGCGGCAAACCGTGATGAACTTGCCAATGCGCTGACGCAGGTGAAAAACATTGAACGCACCGTTTGCATCGTGGTGGAAACGGATCGCCGTCAGCGTGTGGGGAGCTATGAATCATGGTGGGATGTCGCCGTTGCTGAGGTATCTGAAAACCCGGACGTGGAGCGTGCCCGCCGTGAATTTGAAGTCTCCAAGCAAAAAGAACGTTATTTTCTCTAATCATTGACGCTGAAGGACAAAATTATGCCGATTCGAATTGCTAATGCTCCGGTTTCATGGGGCATCTATGAGTTTAAGGAAATTGCGCCGAAATATCCCTATACGCGCGTGTTGGATGAAATTGCTGAAACAGGATATACAGGGATAGAGTTGGGTCCCTGGCAGTATTTGCCGACTGACCCTGATGTGCTGCGCCACGAACTGGAAAAACGCAATCTACAATTGCTGTCGTCGTATGTGCCTGTCAATTTTGCGGACGCGAAATCAATTGAAGATGCAGAAGCCCATGGGATGAAGGTGGGCAAACTGCTGGCGGCACTTGGCGCGGTGTGTATTGTCCTCGCAGATGAAAGCGGCAAGATGCCGGAGCTAGTGCAGCGCGCGGGACAAAGAACTGGCTCGTATTTGACCCCTGAGCAGTGGGATGTTTATGCGGCGGGGGTTAACCGTGTGGCGCGCAAGATTTATGATGAGCTGGGGCTTAAGGTGACATTCCACCATCACTGTTCTGGTTATGTAGAGACGCCAGAAGAAACACGCAATCTGATGGATCGGGTAGATTATGATCTTGTTGGGCTGTGCTTAGATACAGGTCATTGGCACTATGCTGGCGGGGATGCCTTGCAATGTGTCAAAGAATATGGCGAGCGTGTGCGCTACCTGCATTTTAAGGACTGTGATCCCAATATTCGCGCCCGCTGTATCGAACAAAAACTGGACTATTTCCAGGCGACCAGAGAGGGCGTATTCTGTGAGCTAGGGCATGGCGATGTCGATTTTCCTGGCATTATCCGCGAAGTGGAAGCTCTTGGTTATGATGGTTGGGCAATTGTCGAACAAGATGTACTCACCGGCGACCTCGAAGCGCCCAAACGCAGTGCTGCCCGCAACCGTGAATATCTACGCCAGCTAGGATTATAAGCAAGAGGTATTTATGACGATTTCAATTGGTGTTATTGGCGCGGGGCGTATTGGCAAGCTGCACGCAGAAAACCTCGCAACCCGCATTCCCAATGTGCAACTGATGGCGATTGCCGATGTGGTTGAAAGCGCCGCCCAAGAAACCGCAGCGCGCCTCCACATTCCTATCGCCACCGGAAAGTACCGTGACATTCTCGCAAACCCCAAAATTCAAGCTGTTGCAATTTGCTCGGCAACGGATACGCATTCACAGATGATTGTTGAGGCGGCACAGGCAGGCAAGCATATTTTCTGTGAGAAACCTATCGATTTTGATCTGAAGCGTATCGATGAAGCGCTCAATGCCGTCGAAAAAGCAGGCGTGACGCTGCAAATCGGTTTCAATCGCCGCTTTGATCCCAACTTCAGCCATGTGCGGGAAGTGGTGCAGTCGGGTTCGATTGGCGACCCCCATATCTTGCGGATTACGAGCCGCGATCCTGCGCCGCCGCCAGTCTCCTACATCAAAGTATCTGGCGGTATTTTCCTTGACATGACCATCCATGACTTTGACATGGCGCGTTTTCTCATCGGCAGTGACGTGGAAGAAGTCTTTGCGGCGGGTGCTGTGCGCGTAGATCCTGCGATTGGTGAGGCTGGTGACATTGATACAGCGGTAACAACGCTGCGCTTTGCCAATGGTACAATCGGCGTGATCGACAACAGCCGCAAAGCGGCGTATGGCTACGATCAACGGGTGGAAGTGTTCGGTTCAAAAGGCTCGATTGCCGCAGAAAACAATACACCGAATCGTACTGTAATCAGCGATGCAAGCGGTGTCCACCATACACTACCACTGCATTTCTTCCTTGAGCGTTACTCCGAGTCGTATATCATCGAAATGAAGGCGTTTGTACAGGCAGTTGAGACCGATGAACAACCGCCAGTCGTCGGTATCGATGGGCGCATTCCGGTGGTGATCGGTTTGGCTGCTGCAAAGTCTTACCGTGAGAACCGCCCTGTGAAGATCAGTGAGATAAGTTAGATGTGCGTAGAGGGAGAAGTTACCTCCCTCTATTCAATTATTTCCTGAGTATGAATATCTGGTGTACTGAGCAGTAGGATAAATCCGATCAATACAGGCATCACCCACAAAACGATGCGACCTAAGACCATGAATAAAACAGTGCCTAACA
>CALMZT010000861.1 GCA_937870805.1 uncultured Chloroflexota bacterium | reverse complement strand
TCCAGCAGCGCACTGCCACTACCAAGCCGTTGATAAGTAGGCAGCACCGCCATGTCATCAATTAAACCTAATCCACTCGTCAAGCCGCGCACAACCGACAACGCGATCATGCCAATAATCATAGATGGCTGCTGCCGCGATTGTGCAATGAACACTTCTAACGCAGGCATCTCGTGAAAACGCCATTCCACTTCGCGCCACGCTTCCGCGCTCAGGCTGCGATTTGCGGGGATTGTTGCCAGCAGCGCTATCACTTCGTTGATGTCGTCAGCCTCAGCCGCACGGATGATAAAATCTGGCTCTTCATTACTGATAACTGCTGCTTCCTGGGTTGCACGCTTTTGCCTTGCCAGCCACCATGCCATGATTTCGCGGTGCGTGCGGAAGGGTAACTGCGGCATTTCATGGGGTAAAAAGACTTTTACGTCAATTGCATCGTCGCCTGCGTGGAGCGTGCCGCCTATAGGACGCGCGCGGAAAAAGATGATAATGCCGCTTGTTGGTGGACCTTCGGGGAATGAGTTAATCCCAGCGAGTTCGATAAGCTCAATCTTGAGTCCGGTTTCTTCTTCTGCCTCGCGCACCGCCGCTTCTTCAGCACTTTCGTCAGCTTCAATAAATCCGCTTGGCAGTGTCCATTCACCTTGATGCGGAGGATGTCCACGTTGAATCAGGAGGACGCCACCCTCCATTTCAATCAACAGTTCGACGCCGGGCACGGGGTTACGATAGTGAATGTAGCCACAGTTCACACAAGCCGGACGCATTCGCCCGCCTTCTTCGCGCAATCCCAGCTTATGCCCACATACGGGACAGACGTCAGATTATTGAACATGCAAACACGCACCCTCGCATTTCGCCGCCCCTTTATTGTATACTTCCATACTGCATTTTGAGTATTTTAGTTAGAGGAATAGCTTATGCCCAAGCGTACTTGGCAGCCTAAAATTCGCCGCCGCAAGCGCGTACACGGCTTCCGTCAGCGGATGCAAACCAAAAACGGACGCAGGGTGCTCAAAGCGCGGCGCGCACGTGGACGCCACTTGCTGACGGTGAAATCCAATCACGTCAAGAAAGTCAATTGGAACGTCTAAAGATCGATGGGATGCAGCAGCGGTTTCGGCTTCGGCAGCGTCAGGATTTTGAGCGTTTGCGTCGTGAAGGGCGCGTGTATCGTCATCCAATGATGATGTTGAGTGTCGCTCCCAATGGCTTAACGCATAACCGCTATGGCTTTATCACAGGCAAACAAATTGGTAAAGCGGTAGTTCGCAACCGTGTGAAACGATTGCTACGAGAAGCTGCCCTCCTGCTTCATCCTCATCTGACATCTGGCTTTGATCTGATCTTTATTGCACGTGGGGTTATTGTCGAGAAACCTTTTAGCGACGTGCGACGTACAGTAGATGAATTGTGTCACCGAGCCGGCTTAGTTGGTAAGGAAACAGAATGAAATGGCTTGCCCTTGCGATGATTCGTTTTTACAAGCGATTTATCTCGCCTGCCTTACCGCCTAGCTGTCGCTTTACCCCCACCTGCTCTGAGTACACCTATTATGCAATCGACAAATATGGCGTTATCAGGGGTACATGGCTTGGGATGAAACGTATCGCACGTTGTAACCCATTTAATGCGGGTGGTTATGATCCTGTCCCCTGAAGTCTAGGAGTAATGGCTTGAATATCCGTTCGTCTTTCGCGCTGCGCCGTTGGGTTGGTGTAGCGCTGTTGTTATGTGTAGCGCTAGTTGCTTCGGCATGTACCTCTACCCCGATTGACCCGACATGGGCGGGCATCAGTTTGGTGGGTGATGGTCAAAACATTCTCATCGCTTTTGAGAATCAGATGACATTGATTAATCCAACAACCGGACGTCCTGTCGAACTGCGCGACGCCGAAGGGCAAGTGCGCGTTGACGATCAAGGAAATGCCCGCGTTTGGAATATCCCCTCGCCCGACGGAGGAACTAAGTTTTATACTTCGCCGCTGCCACTGGATGAAGGCTCAATGCTGGCGCTGGCTTACACCAAGAAACTCTATCGTGTCGATTTGGCTAGCGGTGTTCTTTATAACGCGACCACTGGTGTAGATCTGCCGGGACAGGTTATCGCTGCTCCAACCATTAATGGCGACTTGATGTATGTTGGTTTTAGCGAACGCAACCTCATTGCCTATGATATCAGCGATGTACAAAACAATTCCATTACCGAAGTATGGCGGTTGGAAACGGATCATGGTATCTGGGCTTCACCCCTGCTGGTGGAGGGTGTGTTGTATGTTCCCTGTATGAATCATACCCTCTATGCCCTTAATGCTGAGACAGGTGAACTGCTCTGGAGCGCCGACTTGCAAGGCGCAATCACCTCAACCCCTGTCTTTCAGAATGGTAGATTGTACGTAGGGACATTAGCGCGTAAGGTGTTTGAGATTTCTGCCAGTGATGGACAAATCTTAAGCGAATCCGCCACCCAGGACTGGGTATGGGGCACACCTGCCCTCGTAGAAAATACGCTGTACGTTGCTGATATGGCGGGTTATGTGTATGCGTTCGGGATTGGCGATGGTGGCTTGACGCAGCAGTGGAGTCAGCAGGTTGCCACAAAGGGTATTCGCGCCACGCCTGTGGTCGTCGGTGATGCGCTTATCGTAGCCTCACGGGATACTTACGTCTATTGGCTCAACCCTGCTGATGGCTCTCCACTGCTCGACACAGAGGGTAGTCCCATAAAACGTCAAGTAAATGGCGAAGTGCTGGCTGACATGCTAGTGATAAATCCGAGTGAAGGGCTTGATATTCCTGAGCCGTTGCTAATTGTCAGCACTATGAATCGTGCTGAACTGCTGGTGGCATTTGCGCTGGACACAGGTCAGCGTCAGTGGGTCTACGGGCGATAAAAGGAGTCTGATCTGTGTGGGATTTAATTCTTAACCCATTCGTTACACTCATTACCTTGCTGTATTCGATGTTGGGTAACAACATCGTGTTGGCAATCGTGGTGTTCACTATCTTGATTCGTGTGTTGACTTATCCGCTGACGATACAACAGCAGCGCTCCATGCGCGCCCAGCAGGAAGTCGCGCCAAAGCTGAAGAAGCTGCAAGAGAAGTACAAAAATGATCGTGAGAAGCTGGCGCAGGAACAGATGGCACTCTATAAAGAGGCGGGTGTCAACCCACTTGGCGGTTGCTTGCCGATGATCATCCAGTTCCCGATTTTGATTGCGCTGTATCAAGCGATTATTTATTCGCTTGCCAGTACGCCAACACAGTTGATCGGTTTGTCGGGGCGTTTGCTCATCCCTGGATTAGATCACCTCATCCCACTGAACAACGTGTGGTTGGGCATGGACTTGACATTACCACCGACGAGTAACCCAATTTGGGCGATGGCACTTCCGCTGTTAGTTCTCGTGACCACATGGTTGCAGTACAAAGCGATGCCCCAGCCTCCTAAAACTACCAGTGCTGATGGAAAGCCCGATCAGGCACAGGCAATGACCCAATCGATGGGTACGATGATGCCCTTGATGTTTGGGTTCTTCTCCCTGTCGTTTTCGGTTGGTCTATCGATCTATTTTGTTGTTGGCAACATCATCGGTATCATTCAATATCGCATCACGCCTAAGCCTGCTGCCCCTCCACCAAGCGAAATCGTGGTAGAAGAGAGCAAGCCGAAGCGGCAGGAACCAAAGCCTAGCAAGGCGAAAGTAAAATAAGATTTAATCTCTTTATCCGGCGCACAGCCGGATTTTTACTAAGGAATATTGGATTATGGAACCAAGACGCTCCATAGAAGCTACAGGAGAAACTATTCAAGCAGCCATCGACAAAGGGTTGGCAGAACTTGGCGCTGCCCCGCATGAAGTCATCGTCGAAGTCCTTGAAGAGCCAAGCCGGGGAGTTTTTGGATTGGGCGCGCGGGAGGCGAAAGTGCGCTTGCAACTGCTCATTACACGCCCTACTGCCCCACCGCCAGCCCCGCCTGCGCCGCCGCATCCTGCTGCACAACCGCAGCAGTCCAAACGCCGTGAAGAACGCCCACCGCGTCCACCACGCGCTGAACGTCCACAGCAGCAACAAAAAAGTGCGCCATCCAATGAAGCGTATATGGAGGGACACGAAGACGATTCGCTGCCACTTCCAGATACAGGTGAAGAAATAGCAGAGAGTGAGATCACCGAAGAAGTGAGAGTAGCGCGCGAAGTGCTGTCGGAACTGTTGACGAAAATGTCTGTTGAAGGGCATATCGCGGTGCGGCGCATTGAAAGCACGCGCGAGAATGACCGTGAGCGCGATAGTGCCCCCTGGTTGTTGAATATCACCGGACGCGATCTCAATGCACTGATCGGGCGACGCGGCGAAACACTCGCATCCTTGCAGTACATCACACGCTTGATTGCTAGTCGTCAATTACAACGTCGCGCCAATGTGATTATCGATGTCGATGGCTATAAATCGCGCCGTTCACAGATGCTGCGCGGTCTGGCGCTGCGCATGGCAGATCAAGTGATCGAGCAAAAACGCTCGATTGCTCTAGAGCCTATGCCGCCACACGAACGTCGTATTATTCACCTGACACTGCGTGAACATGCTGAAGTGACGACTCGCAGTGTGGGAGAAGGCGACGCGCGCAAAGTCACCATTGTGCCAAAGTAGCCAATATGCCATCCGCTATTGACTATTTATTGATTGGACACGCTACCGCTGACCTTACGCCACAAGGTCGTTTTCTTGGCGGTACTGCATCTTATGCGGCGCGTACAGCCCATGCTTTCGGGCTGCGCGTTGGCATTGTCACGAGTGCAGCACAAGATGAACCGCTGCTGGCAGAACTTGCGCCATATGCCACGATTATTTCCGTCGACGCCGCCGAAACGACCACCTTTGAAAACATCTATTTGCCTGAAGGTCGTATCCAGTATTTACGCGGAAGAGCTGCGCCACCCACCCTGAATGATGTTCCACACGAATGGCTGTCAGCGCCCCTCGTTCATCTGGGTCCTTT
>CALMZT010000860.1 GCA_937870805.1 uncultured Chloroflexota bacterium | reverse complement strand
TGGCGCTGTTTGGAGGGACGCTGGGTGTGATGCTGGCGGCGGGTGGCATTGCCCTTGCTAATCGGCTGCTGCCGACATTGACGGTGAGCGTGCAGTTCTCAAGCGTGATTTTGGCGACACTGATTTCGCTGGCAATCGGCGTGTTTTTTGGCATTTATCCCGCGACGCGCGCGGCTGCGTTGAACCCCATCGACGCACTACGGTACGAATAGGGCGATTGCATGAAATTTAATGAAAAGGCTATGAGGGTTCACAATATATCTGTAGGGACAAGCGTACATGGCTGAGCATCGGGCGAACACACAGGTTCGCCCCTACAATGACGTTTCTGACCTTCCTTGACCCAATTCACGCTTTTGATGCAATTGCCCTACGGTACGAATGAGACGTTGTGTCCAGTACCTAATAATGTTAAAATAAGTTTCGTATGTTATGCAAAAACAACTTAACTTTTAGACTCAAGGGTACAAGTAGTGCAATACGTGGTTTGAACAAGGGGATTAATCCCCTTGTTCGCACTGGTTCTACCCTTGAACCAACTTTTAACATTGAGTCTCTAAATCAGTCGTTGTTCGATAGCTTTGATGACTATCATTGAGAAAGCTGACGCAGATGCCTGATAACGGTGCTGCTACTTCCAATAAAGATTTAGAAACTGTCCATGAGAGTATGCTGGATGGTTTAGGACAACTTGCGACCTACTTCAGCTTTAGCAAGGTGATGGGACAGCTTTACGGCGCGCTGCTGCTGAGTCCAAAACCGCTGTCACTCGACGATTTGATGGAAGAACTCGATATTTCCAAAGCCAGCGTCAGCATGAATATTCGCACGCTGGAACACATGGGCATGGTGCGACAGGTGTGGGTACGCGGGCGCGGCGGGCGGCGTAAGTATTATGAAGCGGAAACCGACTTCTGGCAGATCATCTCCAATGTTCTCGCAGGACGCGAGATGCGTGACGTAGATCGCGCGCTTTCGGTACTGGGCGATAATGTGCATCGTCTATCCAAGTCGATGGAAGAGATGGACGAGAATGACCAGAAGATTGCCAATCTCTATCTTGAGCGTATTGTGCAGATTCAGGCATTGTTCCAGTTCGCGCAGATGGTGATGACGACGATTTTATCACGCGATTTTGAGGACATGCCGAAGCAAATTGACATCAAGTGATTCGGTCTTTATCTAGCGGCTGGGCTGCACTATAATGGCGAATACGCCGGGGGAGTGGCGGAACTGGCAGACGCGCATGACTTAGGATCATGTCTCTCACGAGGTAAGGGTTCGAGTCCCTTCTTCCCCACAGCCTCTACCTTCTTTATGGAACTGTCCACGCACGAATTTCTATGACAACTTTTATCGTAACGGACGGTTTCCGAGCTATAATTGATCGTATATCCTCTGGGACTCGTACAAGGATGTTATCTTGAATATTCAGACTGAACGAATTGAGAATCATAGCGCGCGCCTGACTGTGGAGGTCGATAGTGAGCGTTTGGAAAAAGCCAAACAATCTGCCGCGCGCAAAATTGGAAATCGCGTCAATATCCCCGGCTTCCGTAAGGGTAAAGCGCCTTATCGTATCCTTGTAAGCTACGTGGGCGAGGCAGCGATTCTGGAAGAAGCGGTTGAAACGCTTGGTAATGAGATTTATAAAGAGGCGTTAGACGGTTCGCAGGTTGACCCCTACGGTCCGGGTGCGCTGGAAGATTTTAAGCTCGACCCAACGCCGACCTTCCAATTTACCGTGCCGCTGCAACCGGAAGTCGATTTAGGCGCGTATCGTGACGTGCGCCTTGAATACACAAATCCTACGGTGGAAGATGCCGCCGTCGATAGCGCGCTTAAGGCGATGCTCAACGATAACGCTGTGGTGGAAGAGAGCAACCGTCCAGTCGAGGCGGGCAATCGCGTAACGGTAGACATTCACTCGCATTTCGTGGGTGATCCCGCCGAAGGACAAGAGGGCGGCAAGGATGGTGAAGAAGTCATTCACCAGCATGACGCCGTGATTAACCTCGATTCAACAGATGAACCACTTGCACCGGGTTTTGTCGAAGGCTTGGTGGGGGCGGCTGTTGGTGAAACGAAGGAATTTGAGATCACTTACCCCGACGACAAAGACAAGTACAATGATCTCGCGGGACGTAAGGTTGAATTCCACGTCACTGTCAAGAAAATTGAAAACGTAACGCTTCCTGTGCTCAATGACGAATTTGCTGCGCGTGTCACCGCTGGCGAGGAAACGCCGCTGACGCTGCTTGAACTGCGTGTGCGCGTGCGGGAGGATTTGCAGAAGGCAGCCGAAGAACGCGCAAAGTCCGATTTTTCACGCAAGGTGCTGGAGAAAATTGTCGAAGGGGCACAGGTATCGTTCCCTGAAGCGATGGTGCAAGATCAGATTGAGGATATGCTCGAAAGCCTTGATCGCAATCTACGGCAGCAGGGTGTGACGCTGAAGGATTACATGAAAATCACGGGCAAGACTCGTGAAAACTTTGACGAAGATTACCGCGAAAGCGCGACCAACACGCTGCGGCGTTCGCTGGTGCTGCGGCAGGTGCTGCGCGAAGAGGTTCTCGATGTCACCAATGCGCAAGTGCAAGCTGAGATTGATCGTTTAGTGGCACCCTTTGGCGATCAAGGGGCAATGTATCGTTCGTTTTTTGAGCAACCGGATATGGTTGCCGGCTTGCGCAACGATTTATTGACGCAACGTACTTATGATCGTATTGCTGCCATCGCGCGCGGCGAAAACCCGGAGAAGGGTGTGCCTGTTGCAGCCAGCAGCACGGCGACTGAAAATACAGAAGCCAGCGAAACACCTGTTGAGAATACAGAATCAACCACAAACGAAACATCTGTGGAAAACACAGCGTCTATAACAAACGAAATACCTGCGGAGACTGAAACTTCCGCTGTCAATGAAACGTCGTCTTCAGAGAGCGAAGCTAAATAACAACAAGGAACGGATGCAGATGAATTTCCACAATGTAATCCCGATGGTGATTGAGCAGGGGAGTCGTGGCGAACGTGCCTACGACATCTACTCCCTGCTGCTGAAAGAACGTATTGTCTTTATGGGAATGCCCATCAACGATCAGATTTCCAACCTGATCGTGGCGCAGCTTTTGTTCCTTGACCGCGAAGACCCTGATCGTCAAATCCAGATGTACATCAATTCGCCCGGTGGACAGGTCTATGCAGGGCTGGCGATTTATGACACGATGCAGCAGATTTCTGCACCTGTGAGCACCGTCGCTGTAGGAATTACCGCCAGCTTCGGCACTGTGCTGCTGACGGCGGGTGCGAAAGGTTTGCGCTACGCGCTGCCGAACGCGACCATTCACATGCATCAGCCGCTCGGCGGGGCACAGGGGCAAGCGTCGGACATCGTGATTCAGGCGAACGAAATTGTACGCTTGAAGGAACGCTTGAATCTGATCTTTGTGAAGCACACCAACAAGGATAAAGAATCCATTGAACGCGACACTGACCGCGACATTTACATGAGCGCGGTACAGGCTGTCGAGTATGGATTGATTGACGCGGTACTGGAAGATACCAGCAAAAATGGTAAGGATGGAAAAAGCAAGGAAGGTAAAAAGTGAGACCCGGCTTACCCACAAACCCGCGCTGCTCGTTCTGTGGACGCAGCCATGAACAGGTAGATCGCCTGATTCAAGGGGGCGATGGTGTGTTCATCTGCAATTTCTGCGTCGATCAATGTCATCGCCTGCTGGTCGATGAGTTGACGACAGGCTATGCACACGCCAACGAGTTTCACATTGATCGGCTGCTTGCGCCGCGTGAGCTTATGGCGCACCTGGATGACTACGTTGTAGGACAGCTCTACGCCAAGCGTGTCTTGAGCGTCGCGGTGTACAACCACTACAAGCGCATCCAGAGTGACCGCACAGGCACTGACGTTGAGTTGCAAAAGAGCAATATCCTGATGGTGGGTCCGACGGGCAGCGGTAAGACGCTGTTAGCGCAGACTCTGGCGCGTGTCCTCGATGTGCCGTTCTGCATCGCAGACGCGACAGCGCTGACCGAAGCGGGCTATGTGGGTGAAGATGTAGAAAATATTCTGCTGCGCTTGATTCAATCAGCAGATGGCGATATTGCCCGCGCCGAAAACGGCATCATCTATATCGATGAAATCGACAAGATTGCGCGCAAATCGAACGATAACCCGTCGATTACGCGCGATGTCTCCGGCGAAGGTGTACAGCAAGCGCTGCTCAAGATTGTCGAAGGCACGGTTGCCAATGTCCCGCCACAAGGGGGGCGCAAGCATCCACATCAGGAATTCTTGCAGATCGACACGACGAACATCCTGTTTATCTGCGGTGGCACGTTTGATGGCATTGAAGATCATGTCAGCAAGCGCGTGGGTGTAAAGGGCGCGATTGGCTTCGGCGCATCGAACAAGCACGAAGATCAAGACAAAGCCGCGCTGCTGCGCCAGATTGAACCGGAAGACTTGATGACCTTCGGGCTGATCCCCGAATTGGTCGGACGCCTGCCTGTGCTGGTCAATGTCGATCCGCTGGATCGTGATGCGCTCATCCGCATTCTGGTTGAACCCAAGAACGCGCTGGTGAAACAGTATCAGCTTTTGCTAGGGCTGGACGAAGTGGAACTCGTCTTTGAGGAAAATGCGCTGAGTGCGGCGGCTGATTTAACACTCAAGCGTGACACAGGCGCGCGTGGTCTGCGTTCGATTATCGAAAGCCGACTGTTGGATGTGATGTTTGAAATCCCCGGACGAAAAGACATCCGCCGCGTCGTCATTAACGCCGATGTGATTAACGGTGTGGCACGCCCAAGTATCTCTGATGGCAGCGGCAATCAACTTGAGTGGACAGACAGTGGCACGCTGAAACCAGCGGCATAAAACTGAAATGGCAATGAGGCGGGGACAATCACCCGCCTTATTTTTTGGTAATTATCCCTGCATAACATGTATTGTAGGGGCATAGCGCGCTGTGCCCTTGTCATTAAGGGATAATCCTCCCCAATAAAGGAGAAGTAGAGTCGGAGCGTAAACACATATGAAACAACAAGAAGTTCGTGAAACCCTGAACGACCCGCTGGCGCAGGAACTCCTGCACTCGCCTATCCCGGCACGGCTGGCATATACCGGACTCGATGGATTTCCGCGCGTCATCCCGATTGGCTATCACTGGAACGGCACGCAGTTCATCATGGCAACTTCCCCCAAAGCGCCAAAGGTGCGCGCGCTGAGTGCCCATCCCAAAGTCGCCCTGACGATTGATACCGTCGCCTTTCCACCGAATGTCTTGATGGTACGTGGTACTGTCAGCATCGAAATCGTGGAGGGTGTGCCAGCGGAATATCTGGAAGCCTCTAAAAAGCTGATTGCAGCTGATCAGTGGCAGGCGTTCGAAGCGCAGGTACGCCAAAGCTATCGGCAGATGGCGAAGATTTCGATTACGCCGGAATGGGCTAAGCTGTTCGACTTTGTGACGCGCGCGCCATCGGTGGCTCAGTGATAGGCAACTTGCGAAAATTGGGGTATTGACCTGGGGATTATCCCTTACGTGTTGTGCAGGGATAATCGCCTATTTTTTATTGGTGTTGGGCATCACGACTTGCGTGTATTTGTTGGCTAGACTTTCAAAGCGTTTGGCTTCGATCTGGGTAGTGCTGTCAGGGTTTAAATTGCAGGGAATTGTCCAGCGCGGACGCATCTGCTTCACCAGTTCAGCTGCTTCGTTCACATCCATCGTGCCGTTGCCGTCAATCGGCAGGATGGCAATATCAGGGCGGATACTCTGCATTTCGGGAATCGCCCTGCTATCGCCTGCGTAGTAAATGTCGTGATAATTGAGCGAAATAATAAAACCCAAGCCACCATCCGCTTTAGGATGTTCCTGCTCATCGGGTGAGTAAGCAGGGATGGCTTTTATCCCGGCACGGTCAATACTCATGAACTGCCAGGGGCGCAGGACAGTCGTTCCGGCGATCTCTTGTGCCACACGCTCATTACCGATGACTTTGGTATCCGGTCCGCGCAGCTTGCCGATGTCGGCAAGTGAACAATGTTCAAAGTGATGATGACTGACCAGAATCACATCGGCGTGAAAAGCGACGCGCACGACGCGCCAGGGGTTGATGTAGATCAAGGGTGGTCCCTCAATGCGAAAGCCGCCGTAGCCCAGCCAATGAATCTGCTCAATCATCGTTATCGCATCAATTCTTCTCAAGCGTTGCGCGTAATTTACCGCAGAACAATCCTATACTCAACGGTGGTTGTTGCGACTGTGGATTTTGTGATATAGTAATTTTGAGTGTCACTTAGTTTAAACTGAGTGACATCTCACTTTGTTTCCGCTGCGACTTTGACTGACGACGCCAGCGTTTTGAGGTATCTACATGACTGATTTTACAAGCCCCCCTAAACCCCCTGGAACGGGACAGATTAGAAGTTTGGGTCAGCGTCCGCAGCAGCCATTGCAAGCTGCGCCGCCCATTCAAGATCTGGTAACAGAAGAGAACGAGTGGGCACCACCGCCCTTGACCAGTCTAGAAGACACTGGACTGAATATGCTGGCAGTTGCCGACTTGATATTGAAGGTGTTGTATTTCGGCGGTTACATGACCGGGCATCATGTCTGCGAAATCATAAAGCTGCCATTTGCGGGTGTAGCGGATAAGGTGTTCTCCTTCCTGAAACGTGAGAAGTTTATCGAAGTACAGGCAGGCGGTGGTTTCAACGAAGCCTCATACCAGTACATGATTTCTCAAAAAGGCTCGGATAAGGCGCGTGAAGCATTAGAGCGCACCCAATACGCCGGACCTGCGCCCGTACCACGGCGATCTCCACGCGGAGCATGTGCTCGAAACGGGCCGCCTCGGCCCAGATGGCGCCCATCTCGGCGGGGGGGTAGCGGCGGGTCACGCGACAGTTCCCACGGCCAGGGCGATGTCGTGGCGTCGCTGCATGCCAGCCCAGGAAATCTGACGCGCTCCCCGGTCGGCGGCGAACACGGCCTCGTCGAGATCGTTCCCGACGTCCACCACGGTCAGGACGCGACCGCCATTCGTAAGCCA
>CALMZT010000859.1 GCA_937870805.1 uncultured Chloroflexota bacterium | reverse complement strand
ATTCAAGGATACTATTATGGCTGTTGCTCAATCCCCAGTGTACGATGAAGTGTTGGAGTTTTTGCTTTCAACTCCAACACCTGAACAGATCGCCAATTTTCGCCCTTCTGAGGGTACGCAGGAACGTATTCGCTTATTGTTAGAGTTGAATCGTAATAACAAGCTCACTGCGGAGCAGCAGGCAGAATTGGACGAATTTTCTCAGGTTGAACACTTTGTACGGTTGCTGAAAGCCCGCGCTCATCAAAAACTTTTAAAATCATGACCTATATTCCTGAGGCGTTGCGTCGGTTAGTCTATGAACGTGCATCTGGACGCTGTGAATATTGTTTACTGCACAGTGCTGATGGCTATATGCCTCACGAAGTTGATCACATCTATGCTGAGAAGCATGGTGGCGTGACGGCTGAGTATAATGTGTGTTTAAGTTGTTTTGAATGTAATCGCCACAAGGGAAGTGATTTATCGTCGATTGATCCTCTTACTGGTGAGGTCATTCAACTTTTTCATCCACGCCGAGATAAATGGACAGAACATTTTCGGTTGAATGGAGCTTTTCTTGAACCATTAACGCCTCAGGGACGTGTCACCGTATTTTTACTGCAAATGAATAATCCTAAGCGCCTTTTGGAGCGCGAAATCCTTATAGAAGCGCAGCGCTATCCTTAGATACTCCCGTACATCGAATCAAAAAGCGCTCACGATCAATTCGTGTGCGCCTAGCAATCAATATCGGTAACTATAAAATCACAGTTAGATTTGTCACCGTGTTTAACCCACCGATGCCCGTTCAGGCATGAAGCGTTCCCTAAGTTCACCTACGACGCGCACCACCATGTCGCGCTCCAGCCAGTACATTGCCACTCCATAGACAACAGCACCCGTCAGCACTGCAATAATTAGAGTCATCAAACCGGGCAAACTTCCAAAAACTTCCAGCGCCACCACTACTGCTGCGCCCATCAATATAGTGCCTGTCACAGCGGGTACAAACTGCGCAAAGGTCTTGTCGAGTGGTACCCCTAACAAGCGAACAGCAATCAACAGTCGCACAGCGCTAACAACGAAGGCAACAGCC
>CALMZT010000858.1 GCA_937870805.1 uncultured Chloroflexota bacterium | reverse complement strand
TATCTGGTGGGCAACCACGACGAGCCAAACCTGTTGCAGCGTATCCTCCTGCAACGTGAACAGGCGATTTCAACCTTTCACTACGAATTTGAGTGCAACGGCGTGCAGTTCATTTGCCTCGATACACAGACAGCCGCAACTCAGCAAGGCATCAAAGAACCTGCTGGCTGGATTGGCGACGATCAGTTGGCGTGGCTGGACAAGCTGTGCGCCGCGAAAGATGAACGTCCATTAGTCGTTGCCCTGCATCACAATCCACTGAAAGTCGGCATCCCCTGGTTCGATGACTTCATGGCGCTGCAAAATGGTGACGCGCTGCATACGATTCTGCTGCAAGCGCGTACACGTGTACGCGGTGTGTTCTTCGGTCATATTCACCAGAACGTCGATCTTTACCGCGACGGCATCCTCTACACCAGCGCCCTGAGCAGTTGGTATCAACTCCACGCCTATCCCGGTCAAACGAAGACCCACATCGATGAAAACGCCGAGCCGGGCTTCAACGTCGTCACCATCGCCCGCGATCAGACCTTCATCCGCCACCACCGTTTCGCCGTTCGCTAAAATGAAACCCGCTTCACCTGTAGGGGCGAGACATGTCTTGCCCCTATCCAACCTCACACGCTTGCTTTTCCTCCTCATCCTTCTCCTGGGCTTCGCGCTGCGGGTGTATCGCCTTGATGCCGTTGATCTGACAGGCGATGAGGCATTCACAGCGGTCTATGGCTTATTCGCGCCGTTTTCGCCGCAGTGGTTCTCGACGCTGCGCACTGAACCAAATCCCGGCGCGCTGGCGCTGTCATGGGCATTGACGAGTGTGGCGGGTAACTCGGTGTTCGTGCTGCGTATGGTCTCTGTATTCGGCAGTATGATCGGCTTGGCAAGCGGCATTGCGCTGGCGCGGCGGCTGTTTCGGGATTGGCGCATTGCAGCGCTGATCGGCGCGTTATGGGCGCTCAACCCCTTCTTGATCTATTACGCGCAAGACGCACGCCAGTATGGGCTGATTTCCGGCTTAAGTCCGCTGAGTTTTTATCTCTTTCTGCGCGCGCTGGATCACAACACAAAACGCGCCTGGCTGTTCTACGGCGTCCTACAAACCCTGGCAATCTACGTCCACTTTCTCGACATCTTATGGGTCGCCGCACAAGTGGCTTATGTTCTCCTGAATCTTTGGATAGACGTGAGAGCACCCCTTACAAAAAAGATAAATTCTCATTCTTCCTTTGCGAACTTGGCGTCTTGGCGGTTAACTGCATTTTCGCATGCTTTCATCACATGGCTGCTGATAACTGTCGCGCTCATTCCACTGGCGATACAAACCTACGTCGTCGTCGTCGTCAGCGGTTATCGTGCCAACGCTGTCTATGCTGATTTCGGCGCGCTGTTCACCTCATTTTTGCCGACGCTGCTGTTTGGCGAGAACACGCTGCCATTATGGGTGGGGGTGCTGCTGGCGTTGCTCATCGTCGGCGGGGGCGCGTTGTATAGGCGGCAGCATCGCCGTGAAGGACTGTTGCTTCTGCTGTGGATAGGCGTGCCGCTGATTTTGTTCTTCATGTTGACAACGCGCGCCAGCCTCTTTCGCCCTCGTTATGTGATTGCGCTCGTGCCACCGCTGCTGTTGTCGCTGGGTGCGTTGATTGATCTGGCGCGGCGCTATAAAACGGCAGCAGCCATTGCCGTATTCGCGCTAATTGGTGGGATTTCAGCAGTTGAAGTGCGGGATTACTATTTTTTCGACACTCCAAAAGGCGCAGACTGGCGTGGACTAACAGCGTACCTCAATGCACGAACAACGCCCGACGACACGGTGATCTTCGCCTATTCCGATCCCGCGATCAATTACTACTATCGCGGCAACGTGACCTTTGTGCCGCAGGGAACGCCCAATATTCCACAGTTGATGGATGAACTGCTGAATACCCACACGGCGCTGTATCTGCTGCCCGGCGTAGGCATGGACGCCGCGCAAGCCTATTTGCAAGCCAACGCCCAGTGGATACCCAACGACACGCCGCACAACGTCACACAGTATCGTTCGTGGCGGGTAGATGAGCGCGAGATTCAATATCCGTTATCGGTAGATTTCGGTGAAGTGGGGCGACTGCGCGGCTACAGCGTCGTGCAAGGCGCAGAGGGCGGCACGACGCTGCTTCTTTATTGGGAAGCGCTGGCACAAACCGCCGCCGAACACAGCATCATGCTGCACCTGCAAATGGGTAACGCGCCGCCGCTTGTGCTCGATCACGGCATTGCCAACTCGCAGATTTCGACGCGCGTATGGCAAGTGGGCACCTTGTACCGCGACCCGATTGTGATCCCGATAGACACACCAGCGGAAGAATACACGCTCTATGTAGGCATGTATCCGCTGGGCACGACAGACCTACTGCCGCCGGGACGGTATGCAGTGGGTGAAATAACTCTCAGTGTGCCCTAACTAGTAGTTGACCAATCAGATAAACAAAGATGAGATATACTCTGAAAAAACGGAGTATACCATGCCCAAGAATACA
>CALMZT010000857.1 GCA_937870805.1 uncultured Chloroflexota bacterium | reverse complement strand
GAAAATTGTCTCGTAGTGACGGCTTCAGCCGTCCAATGAGCGATTGACCCTCATCAGGGTGCTACGCAAAGTCACTACTACGATATTTCTCGGATAGGTTCTTAATCTTCATCTTCGCCGACGGTGGGGTTGGCGCTGATCGTGACTTCTGTCCCTGCGTGATCGGCGCCGGTTGCTTCAATGAAAATATCCGTCCCCAGGGCGACGGGAACTGCGGCGGTATAGATCCACTTGCCGGAACCGGCGCCTTCCTCGACAGCCTGCCCACTTTCAATGGGGCTTCCATCCTGAGCGGAGATGCTCACATTCACGCTTGCCATGCCAAGATCATCGTTTGCTTTGATCACGATCTTGTCGCCCACTTTGCCTTTGTAGCCGTCAAGGTCTACATATTGGAATTCCGGTGTTTTGAGATAATCGGCGACTGCCAATGCGTAGATCGTGATGTCTTTGGCTTTGGCGATGGGTTCATAGAAGGCGCGCAAGCCAGGGTTTGCCGCTGCGGATTTGGCGAATGTTACGGCATCCTTGAAGCGCTGGCGTTGCGCCAGCTGCCCTTCCGAGGGATCCTTGGTGATCACCGGCTTGCGGCTGACGATGGTGCGGCCCTTGTAATTGCGGAACACCAGCTTGCCGATAGCGCCACGATATCCTTCTATCGTGGGCTTCAAATTTGCTTCACTCATGTTATTCTCCTAGTATTAGATTTTGTTACATTGTTTTTAAGGCACCCCCAGATATGGGGGTTGCCAGCGGGGCAAAATCATGTTTCGTGCTAGAACCTGCCTTCGGTGATCCTTCGCTCATCCTTCGTAGATCCTTCGTTCATCCTTGCTTTGCCAGATGTACCCCAAATATGGGCGGTATTTGACCTAGTATGAATCCTAAGATCCCAACTTCCTACCGATCGTGTCATTGCGAGGAGTGGTGAGATGCGCAAGCAGCGAACCCGACGTGGCAATCTCCCTATAATTTAGAGACGCTGTATAATAATCACAAGATGACAGCCGTACACGTCCCAAACATTTACAAGCGCAAACGCATTCCACAAAAAGCGATCGATCAGGTGGTGGAGCAGATCGTGGAAAAGTTCAAGCCGCAAAAGATTATCCTGTTTGGCTCGTATGCGCGCGGAAATCCACGCCCGGAAAGCGACGTGGATTTGCTGGTGGTGATGGATACAAAACTGAAGGATGTGCGACAAGCCATTGAAATTTGCCAGCAAATAGAGTACAGATTTGGGCTGGACTTGATCGTTCACACACCGAAGTATCTGGCAGAACGAGTCAAACAGGGCGATTGGTTTCTGCGTGATGTTCTCAAGGAGGGAAAAGTACTTTATGAATTCGCAAGTCGCTGAGTGGGTATCAAAAGCAGAAGGTGATTTTGCTACGGCAGGTCGCGAACTACGCGCGCGCAAGTCCCCGAACTATGACGCGGTTTGTTTTCATGCGCAGCAATGTGCTGAGAAATATCTCAAAGCAGTATTGCAGGAAAACAATAAACACATCCCCAAGATCCACAATTTGATTGAACTCATGCTTCTGTGCGAAGAGATTGACACCAGTTTTGAAATGCTGCGCGCCGATCTGGTAATTATCGAGCGATATTCGGTGCGGACACGTTACCCTGGAGAAACCGCAGAAAAAGAAGACGCAAAAGCTGCTTATGTGGCGGCTGGAACGGTACGTGAGTTCGTCATGCAGAAGTTGGGAACTGGATGATGGAGAGACCCGCGAGCGCGGCAAAGGTGGTGTCGAGATTCGCGATGTTGTAGTTCTTGGAAAGCAGAAAATAAATGGGACGGCGGACGGTGGGACGCCGTCCCAATGTCATTAGAGAAATCATTATGCAAATTTTTAGCAACGATACTTTTCGTGATTTCATTGGAGAAGCACAACTGGTCGAACCGCATGAGTGGGGGTATGAGTGGCGATTTTCAGTTTCTAAACACAATGCTGAAAGCTTTAGCAATATCCTTCGAGACACAATTTATCAT
>CALMZT010000856.1 GCA_937870805.1 uncultured Chloroflexota bacterium | reverse complement strand
TGGCTAAGGGTGTGGTATCTCATTATCATGCACCACAGTTTACATCTGGTCTCACCCTATTGTGAAGGTTAACCAATGACTTTAAGCTGTTTCCCTGCGGCGTCCATGAGGCGGGCGTCGATGCGGTCTGTGAGCATACACAGCAGCCCCTCCACCCCGACCACCCTTTCCAACAGGGATTCGTAAGGAGGGGGAAGTTCATCCTGCCAGACATCGGCGTCACACGCCGCAAGCACTTTGTTGAGACCTGCGTCGGGGATGACGCGGGTGACGAATACTTTGGGTTTCATCGAGCCTCATGGATACGCCCTACCAGAATTGCAAAGGACGACATGCAACCGCTTTGCCTGCGTCGTCCCTACAATCATACCCATTCTGATCGGTTTATCCATTAAAGGCGCGGGCGAAGTCGTAAATGCCGTCGCCGCGCTTTTTCGTACCGTGGTTCGTCCATTCGAGTTCTAAATGGTCAGTGTCGATGATGCCTTGATATTCCACTTTGGCATGGTTGATCGACAGCTTGAAGGTGATGTCTCTACCTTTGACTTCGTAATGCCCTTCGTTGGCGTGGCGGTGATGGCGATGGTCGAGTTCCTCAAACTTGACAGGGGCTTTCTCAGCGACTTTTTCGAGCACAAAGCCGTCCTCGAAGAACCGAAGCGTGCTTTCGCCTCTAACAGTTTCGCAGGTGTACAAGCCCGTGAAGCGCAGAGTGGGGTAAGGCAGAATGTCAGCAGCTTCAAATTCACGCCCGTGTGAGGGAACATGCGGCGCACACCTCGCAATCTGAGCGTAGAAGCTGCGGTCAGGAAGCTGTTCGTTGGTGACATCTACGTAGCGCTGCGTCCAACTCTTGCCGGATAAGAGCAATGGAAAGGTGGGCTTGTGTAGTTCCTGGGCAGTGTGGAGTTCACGCTGTACCCATTTGCTGTGGTGTGCATCAGGCGACATCAAGAGGACAACAGCGGCAGCATCCTGCATTGCGGTTTGGGTGACTTCTGACCAATAGGGATTTTCAACGCGCTGGTCAATCCACACGCCAAAGCCCAACCGAATTAGTTTATCAGCAAGTTGACGCGCATAGTCGTGATTTTTTTTGCTGTAGCTGATGTAGATGTGAGACATATTCAACCACCTCTCAATATTATTTTCATTCTATTTGAGAAGTTGAAATTTAGAATTAATAATTTGTGATTTATTTATAAATTTTCAACTCATGAAATGGCGATCAGCAGTCAGCATTCAGCGGTCAGCTAACACAATTAAGAATTTGTTTCGGTGATGAACCATTAACCCTCTCCCCAACCCCTTACAAGGGTAGGTATTTGGTGGCGTGATGTTGAGCGCACGCCAGAACCTCACCCCTTTTATCCCCCTCTCCATTTTTAAGATGAGTATGATCATTGAGGATTCGACATATGGAGAGGGGGAATGGCGTTCGCGTGGGGGTCTGCCATATAGGAACTGACGTTACGCATCCTGAACCTGTGAACAAGGGGTTTAAACCCCTTGTTCAAGCACAAATCGCGGTTCAACTGCGTAAGTCCCGAAAGTCTATTTTTGAGGTGACTGTAGTGGCGGGTTGCCGTGTACATGTGTAAGAACCTGTTTGGAAATTCCTGTTGGGTAAACTTGAAGTAACCACACAAACAAGTAGACCAACAGGAAGTGAGAAAAGTGTCGCACAGAAAACAAGGCTACACCAGTGAAATCAGTCAGCGGCAGTGGCGACGGTTAAAATGGCTGTTGCCCAAGCGGAAGGGAGCGGGGCGTCCGGTTGAATTGGAGATGCGAGCGGTGGTAAATGCGATCTTTTATTTACTGGTGACAGGTTGCCAGTGGCGTAATTTACCACGCGAGTATCCCAACCCCCAGAGCGTGTACTACCATTATCGAAAATGGTGTTTAGAGGGGACATGGCAGCGGATCAATCGCGCAATGGTGTTTCTGGAACGGCGCCGGGCGGGTCGTTTCCCGCGACCCAGCGCCGCCATCGTGGATAGCCAGAGTGTCAAGGTCAGTGATATGGGCGGGGTGAGCGGCTATGATGGCAACAAGAGAATCAAAGGTCGTAAACGGCACATCCTGGTCGATACACTGGGCAACTTGCTGGATGTGGTCGTATCCGCTGCCAATCTGAGTGATCGTCAGGGCGTCAAAGCGCTGCTGACCAAAGTCGAACGCCAGATTGCGGTCCGTTTACTCAAAATCTGGGCGGACAAGAGCTATCAAGGCGATTTGGAGGTTTGGTTACATGAACACTGCAACATTGCCCTCGAAATCGTCTCGGCTCATGAAGGGCAGACCGGGTTTGCTGTTCAGCCGCGTCGTTGGGTAGTGGAGCGCGCCTTCGCTTGGCTCGGCAAGTATCGCCGCCTAAGCAAAGACTATGAACGCGATACCCTTTCCAGTGAAGGTCTCATTTATGCCGCTTCCATCCGTACTTTACTCAATCGTCTCGTTTCCTAATTTTCAAACAGGTTCTAAATGTGATTCATGTGGCGATTGAGGCAGGTCAAGTGGCTTAATCGAATTGCTCCATGTGGCTGATTGCAGTTTAGCTACGCTCATATAAGATGAAATCACTAATCCTAAAGTCAATGAATTTCTTATCCAACGCTGCGACAGCCAGCGAGTGAGGAACGTGCAGATGAATGTAAAAGGCAAAGTCGCGTTGGTTACAGGTGGTGGGTCTGGTATAGGGGAGGCGACAGCGCGCCTTCTGGCAAGAGAGGGTGTCAAAGTCGCTGTTCTGGACCGTACCGCTGAAGAAGCCAATGAGGTTGCCAACGCAATCAATCGCGATGGGGGTGAAGCTCTGGCGCTGACAGCAGATATTTCTGAGCCAAAAGCAGTTGAGCAAGCGGTTCAGCAGGTCATTGACCATTGGGGGAAATTGGATATTCTTTTTGCCAACGCGGGCATTAACGGGGTGTGGGCACCTATTGAGAAGTTGAACGTCGAGGAATGGCAACAAACCATCAATATCAATTTGAATGGGACGTTCTATACGATTAAGTCTGCCGCGCCGTATCTGAAAAAGCATGGTGGCTCCGTGATTATCACCTCATCGGTCAACGGCACGCGGACATTCAGTAACACAGGCGCAACCGCTTATTCCTGTACCAAAGCGGCACAGGTTGCGATGGCAAAGATGCTGGCGCTGGAATTGGCAAAATATAGGGTGCGCGTCAACGTGATTTGCCCTGGCGCAATCGAGAGTAATATTGAACAAAGCACTGAGAAACGCCACGTTGAAGAAGAGAAAGAACCTGTTGAATACCCTGAAGGAAACATTCCACTCACTGATGGTCAGCAGGGAAAAGCAGAAGATGTGGCGCAGTTAGTGCTATTTCTTGCCTCTGATGCCTCAAAACATATCAGTGGGACAGAGGTCTGGATTGATGGCGCGCAAACGCTGCTAGGATGAGCGTACACTGCTTTCGTCTAATATTGATTTGGGATAAAATTTGACAAATTGGTTAAAAATGAAAACAATTTGCAACCATTAAATAGTCATTATTGGTTGAAATGCACAAATTTTGGTGTCGCGGCTTTCATAAATGCGTCGAATTACGCCGCTAGGGTTCAAAACCCCTAGCTATTAGAGAAAACAGGAAGCTCACTAATGCATCTTAAGAATCTGTTTCGGTAATGAGCATTAACCCCTCTCCCCAACCCTCTCCCCGTCAGCGGAGAGAGAGGGAGAAATACAGAGGCGCATCGCTGTTACCGAATTTAAAAGTTAAGCTGCATAAGAACCTGTCTGAAAATTCAATTTCTAACCGCCAAGACGCCAAGTTC
>CALMZT010000855.1 GCA_937870805.1 uncultured Chloroflexota bacterium | reverse complement strand
CATCCTGATCGACAATTTCATCGCGGACGCTGGTAGCTTCGTACATGCGCTCCATGGCGCTGGCAGCTTGGGATTCAGACATGGTGATTTGCCCCTTTCGCTCGGCAATCGGCGGCAGAGAATCAAGTTAACGAGTATAGTATACATAGTTAATCATCCGTTAGAAAATACATGCCATTCACAGGGAACGCATGAAAGATACGCAAGCCATTATCGAGCGCGTGCGCCGCGTCAATCCCGACGTGCAGCACCTCGAACTCGCCGTTGATGAAGCACTCACCAGGATCAAGCCGGGACAATCGCTGCTGGTGCGGGTTGCACCGTTCAGCGCCCATTTCACCGAAGAACACTGGGACCCTTATCTGCGTGAGCAGTGGTATCCGGTGAACATGGTCAATAACAAGCTGGTGATCGAGCGCCCGACAGGCACACGCTATGAGCCAGGGCAAATCGTAAACGCGATGGGCTTGATCGGGCAGCCGATTCGCTTCCGCAAGACCGCGCGCACGGTGCTGCTGCTTGCCTACAACACGCCGCCTACCGCACTGCTGATGACGATCCCCTGGCTGTTAGGCAACAAAATCGCGGTGACGCTGGTGTTGTTGGGTAACGCAGTGGATTATGGTACGCAGCATTTGCCGCCCGAAGTGGAAGTCATTCGCGGCTCGGCAGGCACAGAAGAACAAACGTTGATCTGGCCCAATCAGGTGTTGACAGCAGGTTGGGCAGATCAGGTGTTGGTGGTCGTATCGAAGGATGACGAACGGCTGCGTTTCAAGCGGGTGATGGACTTGTTCGAGAACATGCGCCGCGAAGTGCCGAAGAATTACCTGTTTGGGGTATTCCAGCCGACGCTGGCGTGCGGTATCGGGGCGTGCTGGTGCTGCGCGCTCAAGATGCAGGGTATGGAAGACAAGCTGGTCTGCACTGAAGGTCCAGCGTTCGATTTGACGATGATGGATTTGAAGTAGAGATGGCGCAAACTGCGCATTCTTTTGAAACGCTGATCAGCAAAACGGATCGGCTGGATTACTGGTTGGCGCTGCCCGATGACTACGAGGAAAAGTCCGATCAACTGTTTCCGTTGATGCTGTTCCTGCATGGTATAGGAGAACGCAGCGACGCACCTGCGGGTATCGAGGCGGTGAAAGTGCATGGTCCGCCGAAACGGATCGCAAGCGGACACCCGCTGCCGTTCATCGTTGTGTCGCCGCAGTGTCCGGCAGAGAATTGGTGGTCATCGCATGTGACCGCCCTCATGCGCCTGCTCGATCACATCACGGCGACGTATCGGGTGGATACGCAGCGGGTGTATTTGACGGGCTTGAGCATGGGCGGCTTCGGGACGTGGCACCTGGCGTACTTATATCCCGAACGTTTCGCGGCGGCTGCGCCAGTATGCGGCGGCTTGGCGTGGTTTGTCGGGCTGGAAAAAGCGGCGCAGCGGATGAAGCATTTGCCTATCTGGGCGTTTCATGGCGCGAAAGATGCTACCGTTCCCATCGGAGAATCACAACGGGTAATTGAGGCACTGAAGGCGGCAGGTGGGAATGTTAAGTTTACGGTGTATCGCAACTTGGGACATGATTCGTGGACAAAGACTTATGCCAACCCGAAATTATACGAGTGGTTTTTACAGCATCGTTTGTCAAGTAGGAAATAACTAATGACAGTTATCCACGCGATAGAAACAATTATCTCTGATCCTGAGATTCGTAATGGTCAACCTGTTATTGCCGGAACATCCGTGCGAGTCAAAGATATTGCCGCGAGCCATATTTATCGCGGCTTGTCTGCTGAAGAACTTGCTGCCAACTTCATGTTAGATATGGGGCAAGTCCATGCAGCGCTGGCGTACTATTACCAACACAAAGTGGAACTTGATGAGCAAATGCGTGCCGACGCCAAAAAAGCGGAAACGATGATCGAACGACTTGCCGAACAGGGAAAGCTGCTTCGTCTTGAGTGAAATGAAGTTTTACTTTGATGAAAGTGTTGAGCTTGCCGTAAGTGTTCAACTCGCTGCTGGTGGCTTGGATGTTGTCTCAGCGCATAGTTTGGATAAATTAGGTGATAAAGACCCTCAACATCTTGCACGAGCTACTGAAATGGGACGTGTTCTATGCACTATGATACTGATTTTTTAATCCTCGCCAATGAAGGTGTAGAACACGCAGGGATCATTTTTGCACCTGAACAAAAAGCAACCATTGGAGGTTGGGTGCGGGAAATTCGTTCTTTGCACGCTCGCTTGACAGCAGAAGCTGTAGCGGGGCAAGTGATTTTTCTTTCGACAAAATGATGACCTCGCATGGAGGGAACGATCAATGAGCGTAGACATTACCCGCCCCAGTAAACATATGCTGACCCTTACATCGCCTGTGATGCCAGCGGCGGGCATTCTGGGCTTTGGCGACTCGTACCGCGACGTGGTGAATTACGATAAGCTGGGCGCGCTGGTTACGAATCCGGTAACGTATGAACCCTGGAGTCCGGCGGGCGGGACGCGCATTGTCCATCTCGACGCGGGCTGTCTGGTGCATACGGGAAATCCTAATCCCGGCTTGAGCAAGGTCATCGGCAAGTACCGCGACCTGTGGACGATGCTGCCTGTGCCCGTGATTTTGCATCTGATCGCGGACACGGTAGAGCATGTACGCAAGAGCGCCAGCCGCATCGACTCGGAAGACTCGATCAACGCGCTGGAATTGGGATTGAACGACGACATCACTGTTGATGAAGCGTTTCGCTTTGTGCGTGCAGCAGTGGAACGCACCGAAAAGCCAGTCATCGTGCGCCTGCCGCTGCAAGACGCATACGCCATTGCCGAGACGGTGGTGGAGGCGGGCGCGGCATCGCTGGTCGTGGCTGCGCCGCCGCGTGGCACCGCGCGCGATAAATACAGTGGGCAGTTGGTGAGTGGGCGCGTACATGGTCCGCTGGTGCTGCCGATTGTGCTGCGCGTGGTCGAGCGTTTGGTGAAGCGCATCGACGTCCCGATCATTGGCGCGGGGGGCATTCATTCGCCTGAGGATGCGCGCGATTACATCCGTGCGGGTGCGGTAGCGATACAAGTCGATTCGGTGACGTGGATTAACCCGAAGATGCTGGAAATTATCGGGCGTGATCTTGGCGGCATGGTCGTGACGCGCGAGTCCGGCGCTTTTCCCGACGAGTGGTATCCCGGCATGGGCACCACCACGCATGATCTTATTCAGGGCAAAGAGAGCAAGCCGAAGGATAAGAAGTAGGCTCTAAAAATTTATTTCGCTTATCGTCGCCAAACACTAAGAACCTGTTTGAAAATATAATTTTGAACCGCAAAGGCGCAAAGGACGCCAAGAAAAGAAGGAAAAATTGAACCACCGAGACACCGAGAACACGGAGAAAAAATCGGGCGTACACGTCGGTGCGCCCCTACAATGTTCGATACTCCGTATTATTTAGGAGCTGATGTTACGCAGGTTCGCCTCGAACAAGGGGTTTAAACCCCTTGTTCACAGGTTCAGGTGCGTAACGTCAGTTAGGAGCATAGGTGGACAAAAAAAGTATTGCGGCGGGTGGTTTATATTCCAATTAATTTCTTAGAACCCGCTGCGAGGTAGAGGTAATTTTATGGATGCTTTTTCCAGCTATTTTGATAAACGGGATGAATTCGTGGCGGCGTGTAAACTGGCATCCACTGAAGTGCTGCGCCAGAAGGTGCTGCAAGCCATTTTCCTGAGCGACCTTGCGATCACGACTTTCGTTGAGTTTATCCAATCGTTAGAGATGGGCATGGATGACCTTGCGCGCAAGGAAGATGATTTTGCGGTGATGAACAGGCAAAACCGTGCGCGCGCCGAACTCCTCGAACAACTGCCCGCACTCAACCCGGAAGCGGACAAGAAGTTGGAAGCACTGTATAAAGCGGCGGAAAAGAACGAGGATGACGAAGTGTTGAAGTCCTTAGGGCTGCGCTCTTCCAAAGAGGTCATGGAAGAGATGCGCGCGCTGTTGAAGCAGAGTGAACAGGATCGTGAGAATCTGCTGGCAGCGTCCAAAAAGACAAGCGAAGACTCGGAAAAACTCGCCGCAGTCCTCAGCACATTGAAGAATTTTTTCCTGCAAATTCAAACCGAAGAACTCGAAAGCTCGCTGTTTGACGGTGTGTTCAAGGCGCGCGACAGCCGATCTCTGGTCGATGCCATGTTGAACGCGCTGGATTATCTGTTAGGGTTGATACCATCGCCGCTGCCCGACCCCACGCGCCACATCATCGGCGAAATCAAAACGATCTATCAGGAACGGGTTGAAACGATCAAAGTGAACGATGACTATCTTCGCTACGTGGAAACGTACTCGCTCACTGCAATTCAGTGGTCACTCACCGCACAAATCATGATAGATACGATTTACGCGCTGATGCAAAGCCAGCAGGTTTCGTTAGCCATCTCCGATAGTATGCTGAGTCACCGGACGCAAAAGCTGAAAAACGGTTGGAATTATGAACTGCCTGTGATGAGCAAAGATTGACTAAGCGAGTAGTCGAGAGTCTTTAGTCGATAGCTTCTGATCTTTAGTGAGTGACTAAGAGCTAATGACTAACTCACCTTACGCAGTTTATCGCTCTGGGTTCAAAACCCAGAGCTAGCAGAGGGTTTGTAAACCTCTCAAGAGGTTGAAAACTCGCAGCGCTTAACCCGTTCACGGGTTTCCAAATCACATAGCTGGCAGTTTTGAACTGCCAGCGTCCACAACAGTGAGCCAGTGCGTAAGGTGAGTGAATTACTAACGCCAGCTAGCC
>CALMZT010000854.1 GCA_937870805.1 uncultured Chloroflexota bacterium | reverse complement strand
CCTGAAACAGTTTGAAAATGTCGGGTTCGCTGCGGGGATGTCCATCTATCGTCAGGATCGCCACAATCGTCGCCTGATGGGCGGCACACCAGGCGCGCGCCCAATCTTCCTGTTCTTGCAGTGAGAGTTTATCTTCAGAGGCTTGCACCTGTGAAGATACTGCTTTCAGTATGACTGCCCGCAGAGTCATGAGTTAGTTTGACACCGGGGTGATAAACATGGAAAGTATCCAGCCAGTACAATTTCCTGACGTGATATGCAACCATGCACTCCCATCCGCATTCCTGCTGTCGTCAACATTCACTCTATCGTTGTCCTCAAGCTGGCAGATTGGCGCTTGTGCTGAACGTGGTTCTGTGCGCACGTTTATCGCAGGGATATTGGAATTTGTCGCAGGGTCAAACGCTTCGACATAGGCAGTGCCGGGGATGCGGATTGTGCCATTTTCGTTGGTGATGCTGTAGGGCGCGCGATTACTGGCGCTTGGAGAGGTAGCAGTAGGGGCTTGCTGACTGTTGCGAAGCCACACCAGCACGACAATGATAACGATTAACATAAGGATGATGCGGCGGGTTGTCATTGATGTATCTTCCTTCTTTTAGCTATCCCTTTGCGAAATGAGATGTTTTGAGGGTTATTTGATGGGCTGTCGCTTGTGTTTTCTAACCATAGGGATATTGCCAATTGTAGAATTTATGTGCTATGCTTTTACGACATAACAATTTTGAAACATGTGCAACAGAAAGTTAACTTTATGCTTCCAGAGCAGGATGATAGGTTGGTTAAATGGTATCGTTCTTTGTCTCGACTTGAGCGTTTTATTGTCGATTACTGGCTCAGGACTGGCGACAATCGTCTACCCCGCTTGCTTAGACATTGCAGTCAGCGTCTCAAGCGCTTCAACTATCTGCCCATTTCTAGCAGCCGTGACCAACTTGCGCTCCATGACGGATAAGTCTTCGTTAGTGAGTCTTGGCAGCGGATCATCAGAAGCACCAAGTAGGTAATCCGTTGTTATTCCAAACTCTTGCGCAAGGCGAACTAAATGTTCACCTGCTGGCTCATTCTGCCCTTTTTCCCACCGATAGACCTGTTGCTCGGAAACACTAAGAAGCCCGGCTAATTGGGCTTGACTGTAATTCTTAGATTGTCTCAACTGTTTGATTCGTTCGCCTGTCACGGCAACTCCTCTTCCCCTCGATATTTACAGTATAAGTAAACATCATTGTTGACACAATAAACAAGATTGACTATACTAGTAAACAAGTGCGTTGAGCGCATTTTTTATGTCTTTTTTATAGACATAAACGTTTACTAACTCAACGAGTATGTTTACTCGGAGGATTGTTGGACACTTCAAACAGAGCGCATACGCTAAGCAAAATAGCCGAGGAACGCAGAATTACAGTGCGAGAACTTGTCGTGTCAACGGTGGAACAGGCTGGCTCGATTCCCATTGCGGCGACACAACTTGGGGTAACAGCAGGCGCATTACGTTATCACCTACGCAAGCGACGCCTAAGGGCAAGCAAGCGGGTCATCATTGAACCAGTCATGGAGCTTGCGTAATCATGAGTAGCGCGCTAACCATCACTGAAAACCAAAAACTCAACGCCCTTGAAAACACAATTGCGCGCGGGTTGAAATACTACATCGAAGTCGGTGAGGCTCTGCTAACCATTCGTGAGGAACGACTCTATAGGGCGCAGTTCAACACATTTGAGGATTACTGCTTAACGCGCTGGAACATGAGCAAGACTCATGCAAATCGCATGATTGATGCTAGTGAGGTGGCTGAAAATTTGACACCAATTGGTGTCATTCCAGCGAACGAAGCCCAAACCCGCGAACTCGCAGCGCTCCCCGCCGACGAACAGCGCACAGCATGGCAAACCGCACTCGACACCGCGCCGGACGGCAAAGTCACCGCCGCACACGTCCGTGAGGTTGTCGAAACCCTGTCGCAGGGCAAACAAAAGCCAAAGACAAACCGTGCTGGCGATAAATACATCCCGCAAGGATTCGACGCCTGCCAGACGCCACCAGAAGCGCTTACCCCCCTACTGCCTCACCTATACACCGATTGGCAGATATGGGAATGCGCCAGCGGTGAGGGCTTGCTTGTCGAGGAACTGAACGCGCGCGGGTTTCAGGTTATCGCGAGCGACATTCTCACAGACCAAAACTTTTTTGAATACGTCCCGTCGCAATGGGATTGCATTGTCACGAATCCGCCTTATTCCATCAAGTACGACTGGATTGCACAGTGCTACGCATTCGGCAAGCCCTTTGCTCTGCTGCTGCCCGTCGAGACGCTGGGTGCAAAAACGGCACAAGAGTTTTTTCGTGACTGTGGTTTGGAAGTCATTTTTCTGGACAGGCGCATCAACTTCAAAATGCCCAACAAAGGTTGGGAAGGCAGCGCAGCGCAGTTCCCTGTCGCATGGTTCACTTACGGCTTGAATATCGGTCAACAGATGACGTTTGCGAGGCTTGATGAAGAGCATCACTGAAACACCTGAATTCGACAGTGGCAAGGCGTGGGAGATTATCGCCAACCTGTATTTTCACAAGTATCGCGGTTGGGATATTAAACCCACGACGACACGCCAAGAACGTGTTGAATGCAGAGGCGACTACATATACACCAAGCCCGGCGTTAGAGACCTCTACGTCGAGCACAAGGCTGATTTTGAGGCGCTCAGGACCGGCAACATTTTTCTTGAAACGGTTTCAGTCGATAACGCCAACAAAAAAGGTTGGATCTACACCTCAACTGCTGACACTGTGCTCTACGCCCTTCCCTTCAATCACAAGGTGTTGGTTTGCAGCCCTCAACGATTGAACGGTGAGATTGAGTCTCTAAGACGCCAGTTCCGCGAAGTCCCCACTTACAAGAATGACGGTTATATCACGCGCGGACTCCTTGTTCCGATTGAATATGCGATTAAAAACCTTGTAGAACAGGTGATTGAGATATGACCACCACACCCACCCACCCCACTCCTACCCAACAAGACGACAAACCTGATCGCATTGATCTCTCACAAGGCATCACACCTGAAGTCATTGAGCAGGTTTGGAAGGTTGTGAATATTCCCGCGCTGGCGCGCGCTTTAGACGATACTCGTGCCCTCATTGAGGTGAAGGAACGTGAGGCGGCGCAATCATGACAACTGAACAGTAGAAATAGCTTGTCCTGTCTTAGCTGAAAGGCTGCCTATGCAGTGATGCCTAAGACGTAGAGATGCCGGCGCTGCGCCGCTGGTGGTCGGTCACGATATGTATTGCGATAACGCCGAGTGCGCAGGCTCGGCAAGTTCAGAAGCGGAGGCAAATTAACGATGACAGAAACACGCAAGATGACTGCAAGCGAACTGAAAGAAGCGTATGCCAGAGGTGAACGCGATTTCCGCAAGATTGAGGTATTGCGCGAGGGTCTTTATCGTGGCGCAAACCTCGAAGGCGCAAACCTCGAAGGCGCAAACCTCAGCGCCGCAAACCTCATAGGCGCAAACCTCATAGGCGCAAACCTCATAGGCGCAAACCTCAGCGCCGCAAACCTCGAAGCCGCAAACCTCTATAGAGCAAACCTCTATAGAGCAAACCTCTATAGAGCAAACCTCAGCGCCGCAAACCTCAGCGCCGCAAACCTCGAAGCCGCAAACCTCGAAGCCGCAAACCTCGAAGCCGCAAACCACGCGCTTGCCGTGCGTGTTCCTGGTATGTCCTCACGAGGCGCGGGTGTGCAGTTTACAGCCACACTCTACAAAGACAGGCTGATTGTTCACGCAGGCTGCTTTGAAGGTACGCCAGACGAATTCCGCGCACAGGTGACGCGAAAGCACGGTGACAACACCCATGCTCAGCTTTACCTCGCACAACTCACCGTCTTTGAACTGGCGTGGAAACACTGGTTGACGACACTACCACAGGAAGAGGACTCAACGAAAGCAGGTATTGAGAAGGTCGCTGAGGCAGAATGATGGACACGGGAACAAAAATTCACCAGGCGCTGAAGGATTTCCACGCCCGGCGGCGACAAGCGGAGATGGATGCAATCACGGGCGGCACAGGCTATGAGCCGCTGAATCCTGAGACATTCGGTAAACAGGCTGAGCCAGCCAGGCCATTTACACCGGAGCCTGAATACAGCGTCAAGCGGGAATTTTACAACGGACGGCGCTGGTACAGCGTGTTTGTGAAGTACCCGCGCACACCCGCCTATCGGATTGCGATGTGCTCACATAAAGAAGGCGAGTACGGCGCAGATGGTTTACTTGAGCGGTTGCGCAACGGCACGGTCAACGGAGCGCCGGGTGAGGATTGCCCATATTGAGGGAAAGGGCGCGCTGGCGAAAACGCACCCCCAACGACGGAGAAACAATCAGAAGCTCTGCCAGAATACCACACAGATGTAAGAAGTTCGCAAGCAGTCTCATGAAGGCGCAATGTATTTGGTGAGGTAAGCGAGGGAAAGATGATTGACAACTACACGGGACGAACATGGATGTATCACCCATCAGGAGCAAAAGTGGAACTGCCGCTGCCAGTTGACCCGCAAGCGGCATTTGAAGCGGTTGGCGCTTTCATTGCAGCCGGATTTACCGTTTCGGCACCAGACCTTGAAAACGTAGACCGGTTGGAAGTGGTTTACGTCGTGCGCGGGCGAAAGACCAACGACGACGGCACAGTCACCAATCGCATCTACTGTTACGCGCCTTGGGGTAATCCCGATTTTAGTTCACAGATGACAGTGTATCTCAACAATCAAGACGACACGGCGGCGTTTGAATCGGCTGCAAAATTGCGCGTTGCTGATCTGCCCGTCGTCAATGGTAAGGCGGGTCCGGCACGCAGCAGTGGTGATTTTGAGCGCAATGCCCGCGCCGTGTCCTTCAGTGTCATGCGCCGCAAGGTGGATG
>CALMZT010000853.1 GCA_937870805.1 uncultured Chloroflexota bacterium | reverse complement strand
CACTTCATTTTCGTCACACTGGATTGACACGTAGAATTGATCCTCAACCCATTCAAAGTAACGTGGTGCTTCAACCATTACGGCGCGACAGTCATAAGACAATGGCAAATGACAGCCCGTGTCCTCAGTGCGTGGCGCAGTATTCGGTGGTGCGATCAACGCCATGTAACGCTCATTGGGTGAAATCAGCGCATTCTCAAAGGTTTCGCCACTCATACGATCTAACGTTGTCCATTGTGTCCCACTTCGATCCCAAGTGTAAGCCATATATCGTGCGCTGCTTGAAAGAAACAACGGACTTGGCACGCGCCCATCTTCGGCAGCTACAACAAGTTGCGGTTCGCTCTGCCGAAAAATGTCCAAAACCCACACACCAGCTGCATCGCCATAAGTCAACGTTGTACCATCTGCGCTCCACATTGCTAATCCATAGAGTGTGTTCGGGGTAATTGTTTCATTCGTTGCCAGTGGAAGCTGTGTCAGCAAAGCAAGAGCAAGGAAGCGTTCATCAGATACCGTTGTTGCATCCACTGAGATGAGATAAATATCCAGGAAGTTATCCCGCCAAATGACAACGGCTTCACTGGTACTGGAAAACGCGAACGCCTGCCCCTGCGCAAGCAAACCCTCTAAAAGCCAAGTTCCAAAGCCAAACTGAATAGTGTTAGTGTCAATACGTTTCCCAAATAAACTGAAATCTGGTGTATAGAGTTGACAATCGACCTCCGAACAAAAGTCAGGTAAGGTAAACAGGTTCGGAAAAGCGGTAGAGCGCCATTCCGAACGAGGAGCAATCGGCGTTTCGATGTTGACTAACGTTCCATTATCGATAGGAAACATGTATTGCGTGCCATATTCCGTCGTAATCAGTAACGGCGCAGTCAGCAACACCATATCAACTCTATCAACCATTGGATAAGGTCTTGCGGGTTCTTGCCCACTGAGGTCTTGTACTAAATCTATAAAAGACTGTTCATCGGGGATTTCGTTGGGAACTGCGCTTTGATTATTTTCCTCGTTTTCGAGATCAGTCTGAAGATAGATGGATGTTGGAAATTGAGCGGAAATCATTGCTTGCAGTCCGTAACCTTCAGGGGCAGGTGTAAAGTAATAACTTCCATCCGTAGCGCGATTTATCGCAAAATATGCTACATTACCCACCGTTAAACCATATCCGAAAAAAGCGCACCGAGCGTAAGTATGTCCTCTATTCCGCATAGAAAGCATAGTGGGGTCAGCTTGACTGAGCAGGAAAAGTTCTGGACCACTGCCACCGGTTAGGTAACTCTCAGCCTGTAATATCCCATTGACACGCGCATCATCAACTTGTACGACGGTGGCTTTCACAATATAATCAGCAGTTTCAATCGCGTAATTAAAGCTGGCAGGAGGTGGACCACCGCTGCACGCTTGCACAACCTGTGCGGGCGCCATCACCATAAGCATCACAAGCACGCTCATCACTATGCATTGTCTCAACAGGTTATCCATACTTAACCCTTTTCTCTCCGTGCTTCTATAATATATCCCCACAGCATGTCGCATACTCGACGACTTCCCTACGCTACAGGGCGATTGCATCAAAATCGCGAATTGGGTCAAGGAAGGTCAGCAACGTCATTGTAGGGGCGAACCTGTGTGTTCGCACGCTGCTCAGCCCTGTACGCTTGTCCCTACAAATATGTTGTGAACCCTTGTAACCTTCAAACTAAATTTGATGCGAT
>CALMZT010000852.1 GCA_937870805.1 uncultured Chloroflexota bacterium | reverse complement strand
TGCTTCGGCAAACATCTGCGCATCAAGAGAGAATAAATAGCTTTTAGCTTCCGCAATATCGTGATACTGCCTAACGCTGATTTCTTTGCGTAAAACAATATGCGGACCTGTGTCAATACCCTCATCAATAAAAAATGTCGTGATCCCTGTCGCATCGCCGTAGAAAATCGACCATTCCATCACCGAACGCCCACGATAGCGCGGCAAAATTCCGATGTGTGGGTTTAATAACCCTAGCCGAAAACATTCCAGCAATCGGTTCTTATAGATGACGCTGCTGGCGTGTAATCCCACATCAAGGGCGTGCTTCTTGAGCCAATTGAGGGTTGGGGCATCCTGCAAATGATACAGAGTGATATAAAGTCGCCCTGATAGCAGCAACTTCACCATATCCCATTTAGAAGTGATGGGCAATTGCAGCCACTGTATCGCCATCCCCGCAATAAAGCGGCGGCGTGGCAAACGTCCGTTATTGCTGACCAGAACACAAAGTTTGATACCCGCTTCTCGTGAGAGCGCGGCGTATAGACTGGCGCCCTTTGATAGAGCTTCACAAACAACAACCGTCTTAAGCATTTTTCAGGTGGCTTTTCAGAAGAAAACCGTACTGCCGATAAACATTGCTTTTCTGCTCAGTAGTAAATAACCGCTGCTGCGCATGTATCACTTCAAAGGCATTATTCCATGCATCCAGAAAGCGCCAATCTTCCGTTAAAGCCGCCTTCATTAACTGTTCTAACTGCTCACAATAGGATGCTGCATCATCTGCGGAGGCTTTGCCCTGCTGCACTTTCGGAAACAGACGAACCATCACTACGCGCAGCTTTTCTTCCGAATCATCTGAATCACTCACCGTAATCGCATCTCCTACAGGTTCATTTAGTAACGTCTCAACCTCGCTAAGGCGCTGGCGTAGGGCATTGTGAATCAATTCACGGTTCAACGGGTCTTCACCTTGTACAAGCCCGCGCGAAGATTGTTAGCCAACTCTGTAGAAGTAATCACCTCAATATCTGGTGCTTTCGCCACATAAGCCGCAAACCTCTCAATCGGCTTGAAGTTGCCGATGTCTTTGGTATGATTTTCCAACATCACAGGAACAATCTCGCTATCACTGCGTTTTGCACGGCGGCGAATATCGCGAAACATTTCTTCCATTTGCGCAAACGTCAACATAGAGATATCGGAAGTAAACCTTTGTCTTGCAATCAAAACACGCACCACTGGAAGTCTATTCAGGAATGTTTTTGGTCTGTCACTCGCCCACACTTCCTTAGAATATCCATCAGCAGTCCCGCCATCAATAATGCGTGTATCATCTGGTGTACGCATAAAGTTATCCGAAATCTCCGCGTATCCTTGTCCTACAAGATAGCGGAGAGCAGCGACTCGATTTAAAAGCAAGTAGCCAATGGTTAGCAAATTATAATAAGTTGTCGAGGTAAAGGAGTGAGTCGGCACTTCTACGAGTGGCTGTGTTACATTGGCTACCCGACGCGCATCTCGCATATTGGGATAATAAGGTAAATGTCCCTCTTCTATTTCACGATAATCTATTTGAACAGGCTTTGTATAGTACAGCCCTTCACAAATGCTCATATCGAAAACAATGCCAAGTTCAGCAAGTATTGACAACAACTCATCGTGTGGCGCGATACACCACGACCCGCTGCGGAAGGTGAGACACTGGTATTCAGGATTCAAAGGGCATAAGAGATTTTCCAGATACCCCTTACATTCTTTTAAAATCGCTCGTATCTCGCTGCCCGAATAGCGCAGGATAGACCAATCCCCTTCAAGATTCCAACGTCCATCCTCATAAACGGATTTACTCCATTGTGGATGAACATGTAACTGGACATCATGACCGCGAGAATACGTTTCTCGGACGATCTGTTCCCATTCTTGCGCTAATGCCTTTAGTTCTAGATTCTGCTCACCCCATTTGAGGTGATTGAGCTGCTGCATGACCTCAGCATTGAATGAGCCTCGCAGCCCGTGATCTTCGTAAATTTGCCGAAGCTGACGCATTGTCTTGAACTGAAGCGCCCGCACGTTGCCTGAACCATCACCGCGCAATTCCCAATCATCGCTTAAAACAAGATGTATTTTCGTCAACGGAAGGCTTTCTATTCCTCATCCAGTTTCAACTGATGCTCCAACATAC
>CALMZT010000851.1 GCA_937870805.1 uncultured Chloroflexota bacterium | reverse complement strand
GTGCCCGTTAGCAAATCGTAGGAGAGTTGTAGGTTTTGATTAGTCCAAAAGCGATTAACCTTAATAAGAACGAAGCGTATCTCGAAATTGTCTGGTCAGATGGCGAGACGTGCCGCTATCCGCTGGCGCAGCTTCGTGAGGCGTGCCCGTGTGTGGAGTGTCGCGGCGGGCACGCGAATATGGGACGCGAAAATGACCCGGAAGACTTGATGACGCTGAAGCTGACGCCGGCGCGCTCGTATGTGATGACTAATATGGAACTGGTCGGCAATTATGCCTTGCAGCCGTTCTGGTCGGATCAGCATCACACAGGCATTTACACGTGGGATTATCTTAAGCGCCTGTGTCCTAAATAACCCTCACGATTGGGGGGCACGACGAATGGCGCTTGCAGTACAATAACGCTGATAGATTGTGTGAAAGTGTTGTGCATGGTAACAAAATTGAAACTTCTGCTGATGTGTTGGCTCATCTTCCTCTGTTTAACAGGTGGATTTGTGTCAGCACAAAGCCTCCAACCTGTTGATCTGGTGATTTGGGCGCGCAACACCCGCACGGCGGAACTGCTGTCGACGTGGTTCGATACCTGGGCAGAGCAAAATGCGCCCGGTTCAACCCTTCAAGTCATTCCGTTCAACGATGGCAATTTGAATAACCAACTGTTGACCGCAAACGCTTCCGATCTGCCCGATATTATCGTGGATGTCGGCTGGCCCCTGGCAAGTTATGCCAACGCGGGGCTGCTGCAAGGGTTGGATGGTTACATCGATACCTCGCCCTATGATTTCGCGGCGCTCAGCGCCGCGCAAGCGTTTGGCTCAACCTTTGGCATTCCGTTGTACAGCGGCGGGCATACGCTGATGGTCATCAACACGTCGCTGGTCAGCAGTGCGCCGCAAACATTTGATGAGGTGTTCGCGCTGGCGGGACAGTTCAGCGGTTCCGGCGTGAACGCGCTGGTGTACCCAATCGACGACCCGAATTATCTTCTGCCGTTCGCTTTTGGCTTTGGCGGTGAGGTGATGGATGCCAGCGGCAGCTTTACCCTCAATGACGCTGCATGGGCGTCGGCGTTTGAATTCGTTCAGCAGCTTAGCAGCTTTGTGCAGTCGGGCTGCGACATCGAGTGTACCAACACTCAGTTCTTAAATGGTCAGGCAGCGATGGCGATCACGGATGACAGCCTATTGGCAGATGTCTTGCAAATGGGGTTGAGCAATGTGCAGGTGATTCCATTCCCATTACTGTCTAACAGTCAAAGTCCGAGAGCGTTTATCAACACCGAGTTCGCCAGCATCACGATCAACGCAACCGATGCAAAGTTCGATGCGGCGCTGGCATTCCTCAACTGGGTCACGACGAATCCCGATGTTGTGCTGAACGCAGCGAGTGAGTATGGACGCTTGCCTGCTGATGTCTCGCTGCTGAGCGACAGCACCATCACGAGCAATCTGCTGTTGAGCGCATCATTGGATGTCTATCACAGCGGTATCACACTGCCCGCCAACACGTACATTAGCTGCGTGTGGGAAGCGCTGGAATCTACGTTAAACGATGTACTCTCCGGCTCATTGACGCCACAGGATGCCGCCGCACAAGCGCAGCAGTCTGCTGACCAGTGCGCGCAGAGCATCGGCTAACCTCTCAATCTCTAGTGAACATCATTGCAGGGGAGCACCGACGTGTGCTCCCTTTGCTGTCCAGATATAGGGCGACATCAACCTTTGCTCCCATTACAACCTCTTGACCCCTGTTGACGGTTTGCGAATTTTTGTTCTATAATTCTCAACAGTATTGATTCACCAAAAGGGATCGTCGATGGTACGTGTGAAATTTACAAGTCATCTCTACAAATTTTTCCCCGGACTCACCGAATTACAGCTTGAAGCTAATACCATCGCGGAAGTCGTCGCCGCGTTGGACGATTTATTCCCCGGTTTAGCCGCCTATATCGTCGATGATGTGGGCGCGCTGCGCAAGCACGTCAACATCTTTATCGGCGACAGCCTCATTTATGATCGGCAAACGCTGGGCGATAAGGTCAAGTCCGGCGATCTCGTCTTTGTCATGCAAGCACTTTCTGGAGGGTAGGGGAACACCATGAGCAATTCACTTATTCTTGGCACACGCAAAGGGCTTTTGATTCTCGAACGTAAAGGCAGTGATTGGAAGCTGGGCTGCGAAGCGCATCGCGCGGTTCCTGTCTCGTATGCGATGACCGACGCGCGCACCGGGACGCTGTGGGCGGGACTCGATCACGGGCATTGGGGACAAAAGCTGCATCGTTCTAAAGATATGGGCGCAACGTGGGAAGAAATCCCTGCACCCAAATATCCCGAAGGCGAGATGGTGAGCGATGGTTTTCCTGATGGCACAGAAAAGGCTGGTAAACCTGCCACGCTTAGCTATATCTGGCTGATCGCGCCGGGCAGCAGCGACCAACCCAATCGCTTATACGTTGGCACAGAACCGGGCGGCTTGTTCCAGAGTGATGACGGCGGCGAGACGTTCCAACTGGTGCGCGGCTTATGGGATCATCCCTCGCGCAAGGACAACTGGTTTGGCGGCGGGCGCGATTATCCGGGTTTGTGTTCGCTTATCATTGACCCGCGCGACAGTCAACACATGTGGGCAGGCATCAGCGTCGGCGGCGTTTACGAGACGCACGACGGCGGCAAAACATGGGAAGGGCGCAATCAAGGGCTGTTCGCCAACTATCTGCCGAACCCTTATGCAGAATATGGTCATGACCCGCATTTTATGCTGGCGTCTCCGCCAAATCCCGATGTGCTGTGGCAGCAAAATCACTGTGGCATTTTCCGCAGC
>CALMZT010000850.1 GCA_937870805.1 uncultured Chloroflexota bacterium | reverse complement strand
TTTGTACGAGCACGCAGGTTTTATGGGTGTGCGCTGCGACATCACCAGCGAAACGGAAATCAGCGCGGCGTTTGAGGCGGCGGCAAAGCGCTACGGCGGCTTGGACATGCTGATCTTAAACGCGGGGATTTTTCCAGCAGGCACGCCGATTAAATCCCTCGCGCTTGCTGAGTGGGATAAAGTGATGCGCGTGAATCTGGATGCGAATCTAGTGCTGATGCGCGAGGCGTATCCGCTGCTGAAACTTGCGCCGCGTGGAGGAAAAGTGGTGATGATTGGCTCGAAGAATGTGCCCGCGCCGGGACCCGGTGCGGTGGCGTATTCTGCTGCCAAAGCCGCGCTGACACAGATGGCGCGCGTTGCGGCGTTGGAGTGGGGTGCCGATGGCATTCGCGTCAACGTGATTCATCCGAATGCGGTGTTTGATACAGGCTTGTGGACGGAAGAGGTGTTGGCGGGACGCGCCAAGCACTACGGGATGACCGTTGAGCAGTACAAGACAAATAATGTGATGAAAGTCGAAGTTTTCAGCCGCGATGTAGGCGAGATGGCGGCAGAGATGTGCAGCGCGCTGTTCGCCAAGACGACGGGCGCGCAAGTGCCGATTGATGGCGGGAATGATCGGGTGATTTAAGCGAAGCAATGAGTTGAAAGCAATGAGCAATGAGTAGAAAACAAATCATGCCTCTTGAGTTTGATTACCTTTAAGGTGTTGTTGCGACCTGCTGGCTTGCTATTTGCTCAATTTCGTCGGCGGCGTGGCGATAGCCGCCTGCTGCGCGCAAGGATTCACTGCGCGATTGAGCATTCTGACGATAACTTGAACTGCGCAGCACTTCGTCGGCTGCGGTGCGAAGCTGTCCTGCTGTGACCTGACCATAGGGCGGCTTATCACCGATCAGTACACCAGCGCCTTTCGCGGCGACGATTCTGCCGTTGAGAAGTTGCTCCATCTGCTGCGGCACGATCAACAGAGGCACGCCGTAATACAGGCTTTCGTGGATGCTGTTCATGCCGCCATGCGAGATGAACAAATCGCTGTGCTGCAAAATAGCAAGCTGTGGCACTGAGGGGCGCACGATGAAATTCGCCGGAATCGTGCCCAACTGTGCCATGTCGATGTGCTGACCTGCCGAGAGGATAAACTGTCCCGGATGATCGGCAAAGGCGCTAAAGGTTTCGCGGTAAAAGTGCGTGTCTAGGTTGTTGATCGTGCCCAACGAGATGTATGTCAAAGGCTTGCGCGTGAGCTGATCAAACGGGAAATCAGCCTCGCGCGTCACAGGGTTAATTGATGCGCCGACAAAGCGGAAGGTGGAGTCAATCTGGTTAGTCTTTGGCTGCAAGTCGGCAGAGGTAAAGATGAGACTGCGACTGCCGCGCGTGGGAAAAATATCACGGCGCGGGAACACATCAGGGTATTCACGAGCTAAACGGCATCTGATTCTAATCACTTCCGGCAGCATCGGCAGTATTTGACCAAACCAATGGACAAAATCACGCAAGCCGGGTGCGTTTTCTCCAGTTGGATCAAACACAAAATGTGAGATGGAGGCGACAGATGGCAACTGCAAACGCCGCGCTGCCATCATGCCCCAGAGCGCCAGTGAATCAAACACTACAGCATCAGGACGTTCGCGCTGGAGCATTTCAAGGGTGAAAGGCATGAGACGCTCAGTAGTCCGCAGCATTTCTATTGAAACGCGCACGATGTTACCATCAGCCAGCATCTTTACAATGTCAGCAGAGGACGGCATGGGTTCGGGATAGGCGCGAAATTCGGCACCTGTAGGTTCAATTTTGGTACGAAATTCTTCGGTATCATAGTAGATCACGCGATGACCGCGCTGTACCAGTTCAGCGACGACTGGCAGCGTCGGATTGATATGACCGTGCGCGGGGATACTGAGGAAGATAAGTGTTGCCATCTTTCATCTCACTTGATTAAGCTCATATAATAGCATCTTTAGCCTAATCTAACATTTTGTCAAGCAATTGGTCCCCATAATCAGGGCAATCGCATCAATTTAGTTTGAAGGTTACACGGGTTCACAACATATTTGTAGGGATAAACGTACAGGGCTGAGCAGCGGGCGAACACACAGGTTCGCCCCTACAATGACGTTTCTGACCTTCCTTGACCCAATTCGCGATTTTGATGCAATCGCCCTGTCGCCATAATCTCACACGGTGCCGAAAATATTGGCTTTCAATCCGCCTATCGGGCAGATATGGGCTGAGGTCAAACATTCAACCTCACAACCTCGCCCATCTCCACCGAACGATACGCCGCCGCGACGATCTCTACCACTTTGTAGCCATTGTAACCAGTAATAGCAGGCGCACGATCCTCACGAATGGCTGCGACAAATTCCCCGATCATCGCCTGATTCGCGTCTGAACCCCAGTACGCATAATGCGGACGCTGGCGCGCGTGCGTGTATACGGTCAGCACCTGCTTGAAAGCGTTGACCTTCACGACACCTTTCTCGCCAATCAACTCCAGCGACAGCCCTCCCCACGTCGGATAGTATCGAGGCTTGCTCCAACTGCAATCAATGGTCGCAATCGTGCCATTCGCAAAGGTCAGTGATACCAATCCACCTGTTTCCAGGTCGGTTTCATCTGCGTACAAAATGTGATTAGCTTCTGCGAACACTTCCATTACTTCGCTGTCCAGCATCCAGCGCAGCAAATCGGCAATGTGGACAATATGATCGGTAATCGCGCCACCGCCTGCCAAATTTTTATCGACAAACCACGCCCGTAAATGTTTCGGGCATTCACCCTGATTCGTGCCGTTCACCGCGAAGATTTGCCCTAATCCGCCTGCCCTCATCATCCGATTGATCTCGCCAATGACCGGGCTGAAGCGCATTGGGAACGCAACCATCAAGATGACACCTGCCTTTTCACACATATCCACCATCACTTGTGCATCTTCTACCGTCGTTGCCAGCGGCTTTTCGCATAACACATGCGCGCCAGCCTGCGCTGCCATTTCCACCAGCGGACGATGCCTGGCATTCTCTGAGCATACCACTACCCCATCCGGCTTTTCCGCCAGCAGCGCTTCATAGGATTCAAACCAGCGCGTGTTGAACATCTCTGCAAAATGCTTGCCGCGTTCGGTATCGTCGTCGGCAATCCCCATTACTTCAACATCAGGAATGGCGCGCAAATTTTGAATATACGACTCCGCGTGGTGATGGGCAAAACTCATCATTCCAATTTTCATGAGACCACATCCTTCAACATCACGCGGCGACCTGTGCGCGTCGATTCAATAGCGGCGATGGCAATCTGCACGGCGGCAGCAGCATCGGCAGCCGTTACCCGTAGATTCGTCTCTTTTCCTGTCAACACATCGTAAAAATGCTTGATTTGCACCACATAGGGGTCATCGTCTCGTTCCAACGGACTCGTCGGCACAGCAGCTTGCACATGAGCATCGGTTCCGCTGTCATGCAGATAAATACTCAACGGGATAGAACTTTGCGCGCGATGTTCGATTAAGCCTTGATCGCCCGCAATTTCCAGCGACGTAAGGAACATGGGCGCGGGATATGCCTGCCCGCCTTCGACGTGCGACAGCGCGCCGTTGGTATGCCGCAGAATCACCAGCGCATGATCGCCTGCCGCATCGGGAAACTTCGGGGCGATATTTCTGGCGAATACACTCTCGACATCGCCCGCTACCCAGCGCGCAAAATCGTAATCGTGAATCATCAGGTCGAACATCATGCCGCCTGATTTGTCGAGATCATGAAACCAGCTATCGGGGTTATCGCGCGCGGGCTTGAACATGCAGCGCGACAAGCGCACAACGCCCACCCGACCAATTTCACCTCGATCAACGATCCCCTTCGCAACCGCATACTCAGGGAAGAAACGTACCACATGGGCAACTAAGAGCTGAACACCCGCCGCCTCACACGCCGCAATCATCTCGTGTGTCTGCCACATGGTCAGTGCTAACGGCTTCTCACAAACAATGTGCTTGCCTGCCGCCGCCGCTTTCAGCACCATCGAATGATGCAAATGCGTCGGCGTACAAATATCTACCACATCGACATTTTCCAGCAGCGCCGTGAAGCTGTCGTAAACTTTTGCGCCATAGGGTGCTGCGGCTTCTTCCGCCTTTGCCCGGTTTGGAGACGTAACGCCGACGATACGCGCGGGCGTATGTACCCAGGCGGCGGCGTGCCTAATGCCCATAAATCCCATTCCAACGATTCCAACTCGCAGCATATGATTTCACTTCCCCAATCAAAATGGTTTCATGATTTTAACGACAATGGATAAGTCCGCCGAATTTACAATTCCGCCGCGCTGCGCTATCCTCACCTTCAAAAGATAGTTGTTAAGGATTATTTGACTGATGAAAGTGATTGGCATGATCTCCGGCACATCGGCTGACGGCATTGACGTGGCGTTATGCGAAATTACAGGCGCGCCGCCGCAGTTACAGGCGCAGATCATCGGCGCAGATACCTACCCTTATCCGCCAGAAGTGCGCGAACGGGTGCTCAAGGCTTGCGAACCGCAAAACAGCAGTATCGATACCCTGACTGTGCTCCACTTCGAGTTGGGACACCTGTTTGCGCAAGCTGCGCTTCAACTCATGAGCATCCTCGATATGGACGCTGATCTGATTGCGTCGCACGGACAGACGGTGTGGCATGAGGTGCGCCCTGATGGCAGCGTCGCAGGCACAATACAATTGACAGAAGCCAGCGTGATCGCGGAGGAGACAGGCATCACGACGATCAGCAACCTGCGTTCGCGTGACATTGCCGCCGGAGGACAGGGCGCGCCGCTGGTGGGCTATCTGGATTGGCTGCTGCTGCGTCATCCGTCACATTGGCGCGCCATCCAGAATATCGGCGGCATCGGCAACGTGACGTTTTTACCACCGTTGAATGAACCCAATGCACACATGCTGGTGTTCGATACGGGTCCCGGCAATTCGCTCATGGACATCGCCGTCCATCGCCTGACCAACGGGCAGCAAACCTACGATCAAAACGGTGAGATGGCGCGGCAGGGCAAAGTGGATGAGGCATGGCTAACGCAGATGTTGCAACATCCGTACTTTGAACGCCAGCCGCCCAAAACCACCGGACGTGAAATATTTGGCACAGAATTTGCCATTCAACGTGTCATTGAAGGGCAGGCGCGTGGATTGTCTGCGCCGGACATTATCGCCACATTGACCGCGCTTACCGCGCGCACGATTACGGACTCGTACACCCGTTTTGCGCCCGCACCGATTAGCGAGGTCATACTCGCCGGGGGTGGTCAAAATAACGCTACACTGGTCTCACTGATTCAGTCCCAAGTGGGA
>CALMZT010000849.1 GCA_937870805.1 uncultured Chloroflexota bacterium | reverse complement strand
TGACCTGCTCAACCAGGTTGCCGCCAAACTGATACGCCAGATGGCGGTAATCGGGCGCATTGACGATGAGCAAATCCGCTTGTTTTCCAATTTGAATCGAGCCAAGTCGCTCCCCCATGCGCACCGCATACGCCGCGTTAATCGTGCTGGCGTTCAGCGCTTCGGAGGGCAGCAGCCGTTGATAACGACATGCAATTGCCATCACCAGTGGCATCGAAGGGCAGGGCGCAGAGCCGGGGTTATAATCTGTTGCCAACGCTAATGCCACGCCTGCATCAATCATGCGGAGCGCGTCTGCAAAATGCGTACTGCCAAAGTTGAAGTTGACCGCCGGAATCACGACACTCACCGTATCCGATTGCGCAAGGTGTAGGAATTCGTCAGCATGAGTGACGTCGAGATGGTCGATGCTCACCGCACCTAAATCTACTGCCATCTTTGCGCCGCCGAGGTTCACAAACTCGTCAACGTGCGCTTTGACCTGCATTCCATGAGCTACACCAGCCTCTAAAACACGCTGCGCCTGGTCGAGGCTAAAGGCGTTCTGTTCGCAAAAAACGTCAATGAAAAACGGAATATTGCGTGTTGCGAAATGCGACGCGCGATACCATTCTGCCGCCATTGGAATCATCATTTCGATGACATGCTGTGTATAATCTTCAGCGTGCCCTTCATACTCCGGCGGGATAGCGTGCGCTCCCAAAAATGTAGGGATAATGTCGATGGGGTGTATCGTGTCCAGCAGGGCGATGGCGTGCAGCATCTTCAGTTCGCTGTCGGCATCTAATCCGTAGCCCGTTTTGATTTCAACTGTCGTCGTGCCCAGTTTAAGCATCGCGTCGAGGCGTCCGCGTGTTGCTTCTACCAACTGCTCAACGGACGCTGCGCGTACCTGCCGCATGGTGCTGAGGATACCGCCGCCTGCCTCCATAATCTCCATGTACGTTGCGCCCCTGATTCGCATCTCGAACTCGGCAGCACGATCTCCGGCGTAGACGATGTGCGTGTGTGCATCAACAAAGCCGGGGCACACAACCTTCCCCCTGACAGCCATCGTGATAGTCGCATCGTAGCGGCTTTGCAGCTCTCTCGTGCTGCCGACATCGACAATCATTCCCTTGTGAACCGCCACCGCGCCATCTTCGATCATGCCAACGTCGTCCATCGCCGCGCCGCGCTTGGGCTTATCGCTGGCACACGTCACCAACTGCGCTGCGTGCTCAATGAGTAAATCGATGTGCATAGTCATTTTCCCATCATTGGGATTTTGATGCCGTTTCGCTTGGCGAACTCCACCGCTTGTGGATAGCCCGCGTCCGCGTGCCGCACCACGCCCATCCCCGGATCAGTCGTCAGCACACGTTCCAGTCGCCGCGCCGCTTCTGGTGTACCATCTGCCACAATCACCTGTCCTGCATGGATGCTGTAGCCGATGCCTACGCCGCCGCCGTGATGGATGCTCACCCACGTCGCGCCGCCCACGGCGTTCACCATCGCGTTCAGCAGCGGCCAGTCGGATACGGCGTCCGAGCCGTCGCGCATCGCTTCCGTTTCGCGGTTGGGGCTGGCAACCGAGCCGCTGTCCAGGTGGTCACGCCCAATCACAATCGGCGCAGCCACTTCCCCCGACGCGACCATTTCGTTCAATCGCAGCCCTGCCTTTAGGCGATCTCCGTAGCCCAGCCAGCAGATGCGCGCGGGTAAGCCTTGAAACGCCACCTGCTGCTGCGCCATCTTCAGCCAGCGGTTCAGATGTTCATCCTCAGGGAACAGTTCCATCATCGCCCGATCAGTCGCGTAGATGTCATCAGGTTCGCCTGACAGCGCCACCCATCGGAACGGTCCTTTCCCCTCGCAGAACAGCGGGCGAATGTACGCAGGCACGAAGCCCGGATAGTCAAACGCATTCTTCACGCCGTAATCGTAGGCACGCTGGCGTAGATTATTGCCGTAATCGAACACAACGCTGCCCTTCGCCTTGAAGTCCAGCATCGCCTGAACGTGCGCTGCCATTGATGCCATCGCGCGTTGTTCATATGCCTTCGGGTCGCTCTGCCGTAATACGTTGGCTTCTTCTAAGGTCATACCTACTGGAATGTAGCCGTACATCACGTCATGCGCCGACGTTTGATCGGTCACGACATCGGGCACAATACCGCGCGTCACCAGTTCCGGCAGGATTTCCGCCGCGTTGCCGATGAGTGCGATGGATTTGGGTTCGCCTTTACTCACGGCGTCTTCTACCCACGTCATCGCTTCTTCCAAGTTGTCGCTGATCGCGTCGATTTGCCGCAGCGAGAGCCGCCGTTCAGCACGCCAGCGATCTACTTCGACCAGCAGTCCTACACCTTCGTTCATGGTGATTGCTAGCGGTTGAGCGCCGCCCATCTCACCTAACCCTGCCGTAAGCACGAACTTTCCCTTAAGTGAACCCCAGCCCATCTGCCGCGCCAGCGAGCCGAACGTCTCATACGTACCTTGCAGAATGCCCTGCGTGCCGATGTAGATCCAGCTGCCGGCGGTCATCTGCCCGTACATCATCAGTCCCTCGCGCTCGTATTTGTCAAACTGCTCCTGCGTCGCCCAGTGCGGCACGATGTTCGAGTTTGCCAGCAGCACGCGCGGCGCGTCCGGGTGCGTGCGAAAAACGCCGACCGGTTTGCCCGACTGAACGAGCAGCGTTTCGTCCGCTTCGAGATTTTTCAAGCTTTCCAGAATCGCGTCGAACGATTCCCAATTGCGCGCCGCGCGCCCGCGCCCGCCGTAAACTATCAAATTTTCGGGATCGAACGCCACATCGGGGTCGAGATTGTTTTGAATCATGCGATAAGCGGCTTCCGCGAGCCAGTTTTTACAGGTCAATTG
>CALMZT010000848.1 GCA_937870805.1 uncultured Chloroflexota bacterium | reverse complement strand
GTGCGAATGGCTTGCCCGAAGGTCTCTGATGACTCGTCGGTATCCCATAGAATCAACGTCGTATCTTCTGAGCCTGAAATTGCTTGCGTGCCATCGGGACTGAAGGCGAGGCAGCGTACAGCAGCGGTGTGCCCGATGAACTGCTGCACGATTTCACCCGTTTCGACATTCCACAAAATCAGTGTCCCATCTGCCGACGCCGACATCACTCGCGTGCCATCAGGACTAAACGCCACATCCCATATCCAATCACGATGCCCTTCAATCGTCTCCGTATTAGGATCATCTTGAGGGAATGAGCGAATCATCTGCCCACTGGCAATATCCCACAAAATCAGTGTATTGCCGCGCGAACTAGAAATTGCCTGCGTGCCGTCGGGGCTGTACACCACGCCTGTAACACGTGATTCGTGTCCGGTATACACGCGGCGCGTTCCCGGCGCGTAAGCGGCTTCTGCCAATGTGCTGAGGGTTTGCACGGTGGGTGCGCCTGTCTGGTTGGCTTCCATTGCCAGCAAAATCGCCAGGTCGGTGTTGTTGTTGCTCAATGCCAACTGCGACCCAGAGACGAACGCCAGCGAACGCGCTTGCACTTCGTTGGCTTGTGCGACGGCAGCCGCGGTTGCGGCGTTATTAGACTGAATGACCGCTTCACCTTGCGCGACAGTTGCCGTGCCTGCCTGGAACAGCGCATCCCCTTGTGCCATCGTTGCCGTTGCGGCGTTGTTGGTCGCCGCCTGCGATTGATTGAACGCAAACAGTGACAGCCCAATGGCGATGATTGATGCCACCGACAGTACTGCCACCAACGCACGCAGATTGTTACGCGCTCGTTCTTCTGTCGCCTTTTCTTTGGCAAGGCGTGCAGCTTCTTCGGCACGTTCACGTTCACGCTTGTCAAGGCTGGCGCGCAGATATTCGTCTTCTTCTTGCGTCAATGCAATGTCCGATTGCAGAGCATCAAACGCCTCAAACTGCTGCAAGCGTGTGCCCGTCGCTAAGAAACTGGCGTCTTTGCCAGCATTCACCCATTCATCTGTCGCAGCCGCTAGCCGCCGTTGTAATTGCAGCGACTCACGGCTGTCATCCAGCCAGCGGCGCAGCAGTCCCCACTTACGGATTAACGCTTCGTGTGCCAGTTCAATCGTCGGCACGCGCGTCACCGGGTCACGGTCAAAGGTCAGCAGGCGATATTTGCCAAAGAGGTCAATCACATGCTGTATGGCTTCGCTGCCTTGCAATGACATGAGTTCCGTTTGGCGCACTCGGCGGCGCGTGTCTTCGGTGCCTTCGCCCAGCGTCACCAAACGCAAGAACAGTTGGCGCGCGGCTTTTTTGCCCGCTGCGTCGAGTTGGTTATAAGTATCATCGGCACGTTTTGCCAGCGCGCCGGAAACGCCACCGATGTTCTTATAGGCATCAACCGTGAGCCAACGTCCATCGCGCCGTTCAAACAACTCGGTGAGCGCGTATTGCAGCAAAGGCAGCGCCCCCGGCTGCTCGGCAACATCTGCCACAATCGACGTGACCAAACCCACTTCCAGCCCCAAGCCGCCGTTTTCGGCAGGCAGCGAAATCGCGCGTGCCAATTCTTCGTTGTTCAGCGGCAGCACGACTTCGGTATGTTCGCGTACCAGTTCGCCGAATTCGGGATACAGCAGCGGGCGATCATAGAAGTCAGCGCGCATCGTAACAATCATGCGCAAGCGGCTGTCAGGCGCTTCTGCCGCTGCTAACAGGCTGTCGAGGAAATGAGCGCGCGTCTCTTCGTCCTCAACCTGCGTGAAGATTTCTTCAAATTGGTCGATGACCAGCACGAGTTCGCTGCTGGCTTCTGCATTCGCTGAAGACGGCAGTATTTGATCGACGGCACGGATCAGTCCATTTTCATCGGTGCGCAGTTCGTCAAGCAAATTCTCAGGTGGCTTCACTGCCACGCGCAGCAAAGCATCCGCGAGTTCTACTACTGGCTGAATGCCCGGCGTCATCTCCACGATGAACCAGTCACTAGAGCCGTGCAGCGCGCCACGCCGCAGCGCTGGAAGAACGCCGGCTTTCACCACGCTCGATTTGCCGCTGCCGCTGGGACCAATCACCGCAAGGAAGCGCTCGTTTTCGCCGTCCATGCGCTTGAGTAGCCGTTCAGTGAGGGCTTCACGTCCAAAGAAATCATCCGCGTCGGCTTCCTGGAACGCGCGCAAGCCTTTGTATGGATTGTCTGGTTCAATGCCCTCAAATTCCGAAGACATTAACTCTTCGGTGATGCCTAAGCGCGCTAAATCGAAAGCATCCATCTTTTCCGATGCGTCACCGCTTTCGGGCGGCGTACTTTCCAGCGCCACGCTGCTCAACGCACGGCGGAAATCCAGCGCCAGCGCTAAGACACTGGCGTAACGCAGCGAAGGTGTCTTTGCCGTCGCCTTCTGGATGACGTTGTTCAGCACTTCGGGTAAATCCTGACGTACCTCATGAATAGCAGGCAGTGGTTCACTGAGGTGCTTCATAATCATCGTGGAGGCAGGCGAACCCTCAAATGCGTGTCTGCCCGCGACCATCTCATACAGCATCACGCCCATGCTGTAGATGTCAGTCTGCGGTGTCACTGGCTCAGTCATGATCTGTTCCGGCGCGATGTACGCGGGTGAGCCGACAATACCTTCCTCTTCGGCGGCTTGCTTTTCTTTATCTTTTTCCTGGTCGGCAAGCAGTGTTTTGGCGATGCCGAAGTCTGCAAGATAAGCATTGCGATCTTCATCCAGCAGAATGTTGTCCGGCTTCATGTCGCGGTGAATGACGCCGTTGCGGTGCGCGACATACAGCGCCGCGGCAATTTGATCGACAATGCGTAAGGTGTCTTTGATGTCCAACGTGCCATTATCCATCAGCCTGCGTAGACTGCCACCGCGCAGCCAGCGCATCACGAGATACGCCCCACCGGGATCGCGCCAGTAGTCATACAGCGGCACGATATGCGGATGCTCTAAACGCGCCACGACCTGCGCCTCGGACTCAAAGCGGCGGATAAATTCTGGCTGGTTAGCATGTTCCGGTAAAATGACTTTGACGGCGACTTCACGTCCGATGATCGGCTGCACGGCACGATACACCGCGCCAAAACCGCCTTCGCCGATCAATTGTTGCAGTTCATAGCCGCGCAGCACTTGTCCACTGAGATCATTCATATTGGTTCCCTGCCTGAAAAACAGGTGATAACAGGTAAAATTGCATCTTTTGTTACAATACTATAGAACGAATACGCCTCATGGTATAGTTCATCTGTCTATTATCCATCGCTTGTTAGGAAACTTGCAACGCGCCGCATGACAATTCTACGTCCCGTTTTCAACTTTTCGATAATCTTGATTGTAATCTGTTTATCAGGTGTCATTTTTGCGTTATTGATTGGCGCAGCGCTGCCCGCTGGTGATTGGCTGGCGTTTTCGTCCATGCGTGATGGCGGCGATTGGGATATTTTCCTGAACGACCTTCAACGTAATCTCGTCATCCCACTAACACATGATGAGTCCGCTGTAGCTACAAGAGATAATGAGTCCATATTGCCCATTCAGGATTTATACCCGATGTGGTCGCCAGACGGCGCGTACATCACGTTCATGTCCTCACGCGATTCGAACTATGAACTGTACATCATGGATACACTTGGCGGCAGCTTGAGTAATCTATCTGATGAGCCTGTCGCTGAAGATGGGAATGGTGTTTGGTCGCCTCATGGCACACATGTTGTGTTCTCCTCTACTCGTACCAATGGAAATTCAGAGCTTTTTCTGATCGACGTTACAAATGGAAGTCTTGAGCAGTTGACCTATAATGAAAGTTATGACGGCTTCGCGGCGTGGTCACCTGATGGCACGCAAATCGTCTTTACGACAGGTCGCGACGATAACATGGAAATTTATCGCATGGATGTGGCGCGCGGCGAAGACAGCCTCGTCAACCTCACACATCAGCCCTACGGAGACAATGCGCCTTCGTGGTCACCTGATGGACGGTACATCGTTTTTTTCTCGGATCGTGATGGCAATAACGAAATCTATCTGATGGACGCCGACGGCAGCAACCAGCGCCGTATCACCAACCATTTCGCCGATGACACCTATCCGTTGTGGCTGCCGGATGGTTCGGGCATTTTGTTTACGAGCAACAGAAGCGGTGACGAAGACCTCTACTTGCAGGCAATGCAAGAGGGTATCCCTGTAGGTGAACCGCGCAATATGACAAACAACCCCGCAGCAGATCGCTACGGGGCGCTGAGACCATGAGTTTATCGAAAAGCGCCGTAAAACCCTGACCTTCAGGTCTGGGGATATAAGGCGCAGGCTTGTATTTTGAGTTCAATG
>CALMZT010000847.1 GCA_937870805.1 uncultured Chloroflexota bacterium | reverse complement strand
CCGATCTTACGTCTCACAGATGAAGAACGACAGGCGATTGAGGAAATTGCTTTGGAACTCCACAAAGAAGGAGTCGGAGGCATGATTAACCTCGATAATACGCCCGTACTCACCAATGTGATACGCTACCTCATCCTTAAAGAGCGAGAGCGCGTAAAAAGCAAAAAGAATAGTTTGAAAGATAAGGAGGAGAAATGAAAAGCATACTCAGAGCCTTCGTTGTTGGCGCTGCCGTCGGCTCAGTCCTCATAGCACTGTGGTCACAAGCAGAACGCCGCCGTCTACAAATGGCATTAACAGATGCGGAAAAACGTTTATCTGAAAGCGCTGTTTTGCCTCCCGACATGGATGCACGTATTGAGCGAGGCAAGAAATTGTTGGCTCGTTCTCGTTGGGAAGATGATGCTATTGGGCGTTTGCCAGGTTCGTGGAAACATGTGGGGGACGATGATGAGTAATCCTAATCTCAAATATGTTCTCAGTGAACTGCGCAGTCTCATGCGTCAGCAAGTGTATCCCAAAGCGCGTGATTACTTTGCCCATCTGATCAGCGTGCAGGAACGTGCCATTGATGAGGTTGAAGCACAGTGTTGGCAAGATCGTATGGCAGGGACACGTAATCTTGATTTTTTTGAAGACGAAATGGGGCGACCTGACGACGATTTTGATGATTAAGTTCTGCATTAAAGTGTCAAAAGGAACCCAAATGCGCCCTGTTTTATGCTACGCTGCTGATTGACCGATCAACAGGGACCGCACTATGCACCGCATTTTCTCATTGCTCACTGCTCGTTGCTTTTTATTTATTTCTCCCTCAACGGCAGCAACACGCTCACCAATTGCCGCCGCCCCTTATACCGGCAGCAATACGCTCACCAGTTGCCGCCTCGCGGCAGTTCTGAGCGTGCTTCCCGCCGTTCTATACCAACTTTTGGCGGTTTTGTTGCCGACGGCGGCAATTAGCTTTTCATATACCCATGCTCGACGTACCAGTCGTAGGTATCTCGCAAACTCTGGAGCATGTCGATCTGCGGGCGTCCCAATTCATTCCACGCCTTCGTACAGTCGAAATACATCTTACGCGCGCCCAACCGTGCCTGATTAGCGTCAATCGGCGTCTTGATACCGATCATGCGCGCGAAGTCAATCACGGACGCGGCAAATGGCACGATGAAATCAGGCGCAAAAATACGCGACGGTGACACGCCAACCACCTCGGCAATCATCCGCATCCACTGTGTATAGGGGTAATTCTGTGTGCCCAGAAGATAACGCTGTCCGTTTTGCCCCTTCTCCGCCGCCATCAGATGCCAACGCGCCACATCACGCACGTCGGTGACCATCATCCCGCCAGAAGTCACCGCCGCCAGCGCACCGAAGCGTTTCACCTGCGTGATAAAACTGCCGGAAATCATGTTCAAATCGCCGGGTCCCATAATGATCGTTGGATTCAATGTGACGACTTCTTGCCCGTTAGCCACTGCCTCACGCACGACTTCTTCCGCCAGCCATTTACTGTGTCCATAGGGGAAATGTTTAGGGGGGAGTGAAAAGGGATCGTCCTCGTTAGCAGGCTTACCATCTGCGCGGGGACCTACCGCCGCCGCACTGCTGGTGAAAATCACACGTTTGACGCCTGCCTCGCGCGCGGCATCCAACACCTGTCGCGTGCCTTCGACGTTGACTTCGTACATATGCTTCACATTGGCGCGCCAGTAATGAGCAACCGCCGCCGTGTGGAACACCCACTCACAGTCTTCGCACGCCGCTTTCAATGGCACGCTGTCCAGCACATCGCCTAACACCGACTCGTACTCAACACCTTCAAGGGCATCCAGCTTTGAAGAGGGACGATGTAAGACGCGAACACTGTGTCCGGCAGCATTCAGCACCCGCGCAATGTGCGAACCAACGAAGCCCGTCCCCCCTGTGACCAGTGCTTTCAATATGACTGCTCCTCTAGTATCGTCGCCAGCGCCATACACCGAAGATCAGCAGAATAAGCACCGCGCCGATAAACGCGACGATAATATCAATCCAGCGCAGCATAATGCCGCCTGCCAACTCCGCCGGAAACTGTACGTTGAAGAGTGTGAACAGAAAGCCACCGACCAACGCGCCGATCAAGCCGACGAATACATTCCCCAACGTGCCCATACCGCGCCCTCTAACGACCAGGGACGCTAAAAAGCCCGCGACCAAGCCAATGATGATCCAGGTGATGATTTGCTCAGGAACGAACGAAATGGTTACAGTCGTGTTCATGGGAGCCTCCTTGTCAAACCTTTCCTTAAATATAACAAATTTCAGGTCAAGGCTGCCAGCGGGGATAATGATCGTCACACTGATTGTAGGTCAAACGGCGTGCAAGTTGGTTGCCCGCGTCCGTTACATAGATTTCGTAGTTGTTGTCGCGGAACATCACCACTGCCCAGCGTCCATCGGGCGCTTGCCCCCAGATGTTGCTGACCTCTGTTGAATAGGTGGGCAGGAAAAAACCGCGTGCGTCGGTGTTTATCACATCCGCACTCGCGCCGTAAAAAACCAACGGAAATAATTTACCTTCGATCAAATTCAACTGCTGACCCTCCCACTGCGGGAGACGATCTGGCTGTTGATTGGTCAGTCGGATGTCAATCAGATGCCCGATGTCAATCATATAGACGCTGCTGGCTTCTGTCTGACAATCGGAGATGAACGCCAGCACACCGTTATTCCATATGCCCGCTGTTCCCACGACACGCGAACCGAATGCGACCAAAGCGAATCCAAGGAGCAACACAACAGCCAGTCGCAAAATCACGCGCGTCAGGGGAGTTCAGACATCGTGTTTATCCGTCATATCAATAAACTCTAGTATAGCGCGTTCTGCTTCATCGACACTGATTCCGTCGCGCGCCCAATCCCAATTGCTGGCTTTGCTTTCGGTGACCCCTTGCTGGCTCACGTTGACAGGCTTCCAG
>CALMZT010000846.1 GCA_937870805.1 uncultured Chloroflexota bacterium | reverse complement strand
GATTACGTGCTAATTCGTCCATATCCCGATTGTAACGCTTTATCTTCTCATACGATACAATTCCCCTGAGTAGTTACGATTTTTCTTTTAAAGATCAAGTGTTCTTCGCCAAAGAAAGCGGTGTGATTTCCCGTGACGAAGCCCAGCTTTGGGCTGATCGACTGGCGGAATACGCACGAACGAACGAAGAGCCGATTGTCGCGCTGGTCGATGCGTTAGATGTGACACGCATCTCCATCCCCGCTTATACCATTTTTAGCAAGGCGAGTTTTACGCCGAATGTTCTGGAAATCGTCGTCGCCACCAATGACCGTAGTCAACTGAGTTCCAAAAATATCGGCTTGCTCGGCAAACCCCGCAAAACAGTTGTCTTTGCCACATTGGATGAGGCACAGCAGTATGTAGCAACGCTGCTGCAAGCACAGGCGAAGAAAAAAGACTAACGAGCATTGCACCGTACATAGCAGAAAGTAATAGCCTAAGATTTATACAATTAGCACAATGCTTTTTCCCGCCGCCCTTACTACAATGAGGGTAAAGAGCGTGGGGAGGGGTTATTGATGGCGATCACTGATTTTGCTTTTCAGACTCAAATATTTTTTGCAAAACACAGCCGTATCATCGCTGGTGACGAGGCGCAGCTTTGGGTGGACAAGCTCACCGAATATGCACAGTGGAGTTTCACGCCGATTGTCGCGCTGGTCGATGCGTCGGAAGTGTCACAGATCACGTTTCCGGCACACAGTCTCCTGACGAAGGCATCGTTTATCAACAACGTATCCGCTATCGTCATCGCCAGCAGTAGCAACGCGCAGTTGACGTTCAAAAACATTGCCTTGCTCGGCAAGCGTAACAGCATCGTCATCTGTCCGACATTGGACGAAGCGCGCCGTCACGCCAAAGGCTTGGTACAGGCGAAGCGCTAAGGACGCCACGCGGGACCATAATCTTCTGCCGGATGATTGGTGACGTTGGTTTGTTCGCTGCCGTCGGCATTCATCACAAAAATGTCGGCGTTGCCCTCGCGGTACGACACAAAGGCAATTTGCGTGCCCTCGGGCGACCATGTGGGCGCAACGTCGCTGTTTGGGTTGTCTGTCAGTTGTATCGCTTCGCTGCCGTCAGCGTTCATCACCCAGATGTCCCAATTATCTTCTGTACCTGGCGCTTCCTCGTAGTTGCACGGCGAAGGCAGTACGCAGCGGCTATAAACAATGCGTGTGCCATCGGGAGACCACGCAGGTTGACCGAAGTGTGCGTTTTCTGGCGTGAGGTTGACAAGCTCTGAGCCATCGACATTCATGATCCAAAGCTGCATGATGTCGCTGCGGTCACTGGCAAAGACAATTTGCTCCCCATCAGGCGACCACGCCGCCTCGTGATCCCACGACTCGGTGTTGCTGATGTTCGTTTGCTGTGTGCCATCTGCATTCATCACCCAAAGATCAACATTGTCATTCCGGTCTGATTCAAAGACCAACTGCGTGCCGTCGGGCGACCAGCGGGCATACTGATCTTCAAAGGTGTTGTTGGTCAGGTTCACGAAGCGCGAAGTCGCGGGGCGCAGCGTGTAAATATCGCCGATATAGTCCGGCGATGTCCATGAGGTAAACGACAGCAGCGCCCCATCCGGCGACCACGCGAGATAGGCTTCAGTGTACGGATTAGTCCACAAAAGCGTCGTACTCTGGTCTTCCAGATTCAACAGGTAAATATCGTAGAGTTCGCTGTCACGATCAGAAACGAAGGCGATATGCCCATTCTGCGTCGCAGCGGCAGGCAGCGGCGTGCTGCTGGCTTCGGTAGGAGTGGCGGTGTTGTCTTGGGCTGGCGTTGCTTCGGACGTTGCAGTGGATGACGTGAACATGCTGGATGTACCCGAATCCGGTTCATCAGTACCTTGAGGGGTATTGTCTTGGTTTCCACTGGCAAGAATCACGGCAATGGCAACCAGTGCGAACACCGTCAGCGTCGCCGCAACGCCCATCGCCAGCGAGATACGCACACCGCCAATCTGCGCGCTTTCTGAGGTGCTAGATGCGATGTCGGCAGCCGAAGATGTTGAACGCGGGATACGCTGTGTGCGTACCGTGACGGCTGCATGGCTGCGCGTTGCCTCGTTCTTGACAGCGGTGGTCAGTTGATTGATAGCGTTGGGGTAATCTGCGCGCGCATCAATGCGCTGTGACGCGATCAGACGCAGCGGCACTGAATCGCCTTGCTCCCCCCGAATCAGCAGCGGAACAATGCGGCGGTTGAGGGTGTCTGCCAATGTGATCTCGTTGCGCACCCATTCCGAGGCATAGGCATCTGGCGACAGCAGCACAACTAAACTGCTGGCGTCACGAATCGCCTTCTCAATTTCGGATTCCCAGACTTCCGTGCCGGGTTCCAGCGCTTCATCCGTCCACACACGCAGCCCTGCCGCGCGCAAGTCGTCGCGCACACGGCGCATCATGTCGATGTCTTTTCGGCTGTAGCTCAAGAATACGTCGTACTGCATCAAGGACTCCGGATATCAATGTGAGCTATCAGCAGTATAAGGCATTGTGCGCGTTGTTGCCTAGTCACCCAAACGGCATAGGTCTGCTCAACGGCGACCTCTGCGCCGCGCGACACGCCGCCCTCGACGCTGATTCGCCCGCCGCCAGAATGCCAAACGTCGTAAAAACTCGCGCAATCGTAACATCATCTGCCTCCTGACCTTGATTGCTTTACTGACGTTACACACCCTGAACCTGGGGACAATGGGTTTAAACCCATTGTTCGAGCCGAACCCGCATAACATCAGTTACTTTTATAGTGTAGCGCGAAAAATCAGATGTCAATCAACGGCTTTGCAAATGACCTCTGCATCTCTTTGCCCCACATTTCCAAGTCGTAAACTGCAACTTGCTGCGTACACCGTTATAATGACAGACGAGTTGATACCAGGGCGTCACATGTGACGCCCCTACGAATGATGCTTATTAAAGGTAAATTCTCTATGCTGCGTTCATTTCTCGCGCGCCTCGCACAACCTGAACCCCCGCCGCCCTGGAAAATCGGTACCGCGCTGCAAACGGCGATTGTGGCGTTCATGGGCATCCTGAT
>CALMZT010000845.1 GCA_937870805.1 uncultured Chloroflexota bacterium | reverse complement strand
CTTGATCCAGCAGGCTGATGCTGTCGCGCATACTGCCTGTGCCTTGGCGTGCGATGAGTTCCATCGCGCCCCGTTCTATGTTCAGCCCTTCATTTTTGGCGATGAGTTGCAAACGATCTGCGACTTCGTGCATCGAAAAGCGGCGAAACTCAAACTGCAAGCTGCGGCTTTTGATGGTCGCGGGCACTTTATCAATTTCGGTGGTTGCCAAGACGAAAATGGCGTGCTCCGGCGGTTCTTCAAGTGTCTTTAGTAAGGCATCGAAGGCGCTGCCGCTGAAGCGATGCACTTCGTCGATGATGTAGATTTTGTACTTTCCTTCACCGGGCGAAAAGGCGATGCGGTCACGCAGTTCGCGCACATCATCTACGCCGGTGTGCGTAGCGGCGTCGATTTCAATCAAATCCAGGTAGCGCCCTTCGTTCACGGCGATGCACGCCGGACATTCATTGCAGGGGCGTTTTTCGGGGTCAGGGTCGTGGCAGTTGACAGCTTTCGCCAGCAAACGTGCCGTCGTCGTCTTGCCAGTACCGCGCGGTCCGCTGAACAGATAGGCATGACGGATGCGTCCGGTCTTCAGTGAATTGCGCAGGGTACGCACAATATGTTCCTGTCCCACGAACTCGTCAAAAGCTGAGGGACGCCATTTCAGATAAAGGGCTTGTTCAGGCAAACCGGAAACTCCTTATATAAGGGTGTATTGAGTCTAGCATTTTTGTTCGATATGGGCAAGCTATGAGGATGCTCACAAAGCAATCTCAAAATACCAAAATCTCCACGAGGAGAAAACTAACCTATCGTAATTCTGAGATCTAAGTTGAGGAATACGAGAAATTGCTACATGCTATCAAGCATTGATTTTAGCACTGGCAATTCGTCCTTATATTTATTGATAACTCTGTCCACAGCATATCTTGCAATTTGGCTGGTTGCTAAACTTTGACGACTGAAATGTAGTTCTAAAAGATAATCTACCTCATCAGTGTATATGGTGACATCCGGTCTGGGTGCAGCTTTCCCCTGAATGTACGGATATTCAGTTGCAATAGTTCTAAATCCGGGGAAATTTTGCTGTTCTAGCAAATCTTTGATAGCACTTCCTATAAAATAGCTGCAATCATTCGTAGAAGCATGTTCCATCAAATGTAGAAACTGCGCAAGTTGTTTGCTTGATTCTTTATTACCCCCTCGTTGAGGTTGAGCTGGCATTCCCCTCAGAAGATTGTAAAGATTAGAGCTTTGTAGCGAATCCAGTGTGTTTTTTACCTGTCTACGCCTTCTGTTTAAAGGTTCATCCAAATCAAATATAGTGTCGTCTTCATTACTTTCATCGGTCTGTATAGTCTTTCGACGGCTCGCCGCGATTTTCTTATCTCTAATCCACATTTCTTCAGGAATTTGCTTTTCATAGTCTTTAAGTTTCGCTCTAGCAAAAGACTCAATTAGCCCAGGATCACCATAGGTCAAAGCAGCAGTTATTATGGTAACAATAGATAAGTTGATAAGTCGAATGTCTAAAAAGTTTATTGCAGTTAAGAGCTTTGCCCATTCATTTTCTTGTGAGTACTCACGACTATGGGCGTTATCCTGTGCCGCCAGCCTGATGAGCTTGTCTGGTGCAACAACAAGATCCTCATCTTTAACAAGGGCGTCTATACGATGGTATAGCTGGTCATAGGCAATCATATCTGGACAACAATAAACAACCCATACTCTTAGCCTTCTTTCCAAACGCTGAGTCGTTGCCATTCTACGGGCTACATTCTTATCAGAAAGTGTCTGCATGAATTGTCCAATGGTATCTGAGGTATCTACCCATGTGTGTAATTCACTTGGACTAAAGCCAAACTCGGTAAGATTTCGTGAGTGATTTAGAACTCTGACAGTTTCCTCGGCAATCTCAATATATTTCTTTTTCGGGACTCCCGGAAAATCGTACCATTGCAACCCACCGGGTAGATTCGTTGGTGCTAATCCCCCTATGCGTGCCGCGACCTGACACCATTTGCGAGCAACCGTATCATCGTTGGTAGGTACCACAAAAAGCATGGGAACGGCTTTATCGCGTGAAAAACGATTAATCCTAGACATAATTCCATCAATATATTCAGCCGTAATATCTCCCGGAGTTTCTCGTCCTTCTAAAACAACAAGATTCATTTTCTTGTCATCAACAAGCAGTGAGTTCAAAATGACAGTAAAATTCTCAGCGCGCTCAAACTTAGATAGGTCAACTGTTTGGGTTTGAAATTCCAAATCTGGAACATAATAATTGAGAGTGTTTAAAAATGTGGTTTTTCCACTACCACTCCCACCGCGAATCACAAGCAATTTACAACCACTTGTTGCCTCAACAATAGATGCCATATTCCTTATTATACTTATGGCATCCTGAACAGGTCTGACAATAGCCCGCAAAGATGTTTCGTTCATCCCGTGAGCCTGTTGCAAATGCTCCCATCGCGTCCTTATATTCAGTTTAGGAATAGCCTCAATAAGGTTTGTCGTATCAATTGGAAGAAGACCCAACTTCTGTAGATTTGGTGTAATTTTTTTAGGTTGTTTTCCTTTCCTGAGCGGTTCAGATAGTGATTGCTCATCTGGTAAAAAGGATAGTTGATCGGGATTAGGTTTTTGCTTTTTAGCCATAGTTAAAACTCCCCTTCAAAATGCCTCATAACGCATACGCCGCTTCGAGTTCTTCCCTTAACTTCAAATAGCTCTCGTAGCGCTGTTTGCTGATATCGCCTTTTGCCAACGCCGCGCGTACTGCACAACCCGGTTCGTGGATATGTGTGCAATCGTTGAAGCGGCATTTTTCCACCAGCGGCGCGATCTCCACGAAATAGGCGTCGAGTTCTTCCGGTTCAATGTCCCACATTGCCAGCGTGCGCAGCCCCGGCGTGTCCGCCAGATAACCGCCGCCTTCCAGCTTGACTAACTCACTATCACGGGTGGTATGTATACCCTCAAAGTTCGATGCGCTCACGCTTTTCACCGCGCGCCCAAGTCCCGGCTGCACAACGTTTAAGAGGCTCGTCTTGCCTACACCGGAAGGTCCTGTGAGCACCGAGAGACGATTTTGCAGCAGCGCGCGCAGTTCATCCACACCCTGTCCGGTGAGCGCACTGGTGAATAACAATCGATAATCCAGCTTTTTGTAAGGGGCAAATTCCGCCGTGACGCGGGTTTGATCTTCAGCGGTCATCAAATCGATTTTGTTGATGACGATATACAGCGTTTCGATACCCGATTTTTCGCCCGCCACGATGAAGCGATCCAGCATTCGCAAGCTGGGGGTCGGCTGCGCGGCGGCAAAGACAAAAAAGGCTTGCTCAGCGTTGGCGACAATCACCTGCTCACGTTCCGATTGTCCGGCACCGCGATTGCCTTCCGTGCGCGCAGCACGCGACAATGCACTGCTGCGTTCTTCAACTTCTTCGATGACGCCCGTTATCGTGCCCTCCGGCGCGTTTTCCTGTACTTCCAGTGGCGTGATATGTACCCGATCTCCAATCGCGGCGATGTCTGACGGTTGCGCTTCTTCCAGCAAGCGCCCACGCAGACGGCAGACGTAATGTTGTCCATCTTCGACTTCCACCCGGAAAAAGCCACTTTGCTCCCTGACCACAAGCCCCTTCAAAAACTGACCCAAGCAATCCCTCCCTATTTCCTTCTCATTGTTTGATCTTCTGGATAACCTTCTCTAAGCGTTTGAGCGCCGCTGTTCGCAGCACTACCTTGCGCGCTTCAAGGATTGGCAAAATATCGCCCCGATTAGTCTCATTGATAGCGATGAGCATACTTTCGGCATATCGCGGCACATCTTTCGGGCGACACTCTTTGATAAAATTCGTCAAAAATGGGAAAATGTGCGCTTCATAAGTGCTGTCTTTTGCAGACACCACTGCCAACACACGCACGCCCCAATCCTGTGTAATTGCCGAACCGATGTCTGTTGCATGAATGACCGTATCAATCTGCGGCCAGATTTCATCCGCTGTTAAGTGCGTAATCGCACCCAATGCCGTCATCGCGCCCCATACCAGGCGATTATTCGAATTGTTCAACAGCACGATAAACACATCCACGTACTCAGCGATCAATTCCGGTTCCAACGCGCCGACTTCATATAACACTTTGATGCAGTCGCTGGCAACGTCTTTGCTCGAACTGGCGAGATGATCAACCAATTCACATATTGCCGCACTGTCTTTGGTACGCGCGATTTCCTGCGCAAGCTGCTGATTAAGCACCTCGTCTGTCCGATGATGTGAGGAGGCTAGTTTTCCAAGTACCGACATCACTGAATCACCGTTTGTTAAACGAATACGTTCACCCCTCATTATACGTTTATTACATAAAGCGCGCGCAAGAAAAACACATGGAAGTGCGTCTACGACTATGATATGCTTATAGTGTTAGCAAAAGGATAGAGTCATGGAAAATCAAGCAGATCTCCCTGTTTTAGAAACCGAAACATCTCCAAACGAAGTCGAAACCGATACGCCATCGCAGGAGATTTTTGTCCTCCCGCGCGCCACGT
>CALMZT010000844.1 GCA_937870805.1 uncultured Chloroflexota bacterium | reverse complement strand
AGGGGTTTAAACCCCTTGTTCAAGCACAAATCGCGGTTCAACTGCGTAAGTCCTGAGGTGTGAGCACAACATATCAGTGCTGGTTTACTGATTGAGCGCTTGCATCATTTGGCGAAAGGTCGCTTTGTAATCGCCGCTGGCAAAATCGAAGCGAGGGCTGCGGCGGATTTCGTCAGGCGGTGCAGCGCTGTCTACCTGCGCGATGATAATCGGTTTGCGCTTTTCACGGAAGAAACGCCATGCCGCAGTGATCGTCTCATCGGCTATAGCATTGGGAGATAGCACAAACACCATACGCGCGCATTCTTTCAGCGCGGGGTGTACGCCCCCTGCCCAATTCACATCTTCGCTTTCAGTACCATGTATCCAATTAGCAATACCGGATTTTTGCAGATCATCAGCAAGCTGTTCAGCGAACGCCATATCCACCGTCACACAGGCGATATAGACCGTATCCTGTGACAGCTTGGCGCGGGTGTTATTGGCAACCTTGATGGCTGTTGGGCGATTAGTGGCGTCGTGCGCGCTCGTTTTGCCCATGCGGAACACTGCACCGCCGCAGGTGGGACATTCACCGCGCGTCGCCGGCATCCCCTTGCGTGTCCATACGGGAGTTGGACTCTCCATCTCCACCGTTTCACGACAGCGCACACAATACGCCTCTATCGCTTCTTCGAGCATGTCGTCATCTTCGTAGTCGTAATTCACGCTCACGTCTCCTTCGCACATTTGTTTTATTATAGCAAGAAGCGGGGAAATGTGGCTACATTTGTTCTGTAGCAATTTGTGCCATATGCGCGCGGATTTTTTCTTGATCTTCGGGTGTGTAGAAATCAAAGTTAACAGGAAGCTGGGAGTAGTCAGTGAGGGTTTCCCAATATAAGCGGGCGCTGCCAAAAGTATGATGATAGACTTCGCCTAAATCGAGCGTGATAAATTCGTTTCCTGAAAGCGGAATGTCTATTCGAGGTAAAGAATCGAGAACCCCTGCGGCATAAATAGGCACGCTGCGAATTTGCGGGCGTGGGTCACTGACAATGATGTAGTACGGGTAGGCAGTTGGATGTTGCTCAATGTAGCTGGGAAGTTTCTCAAGAATTGGCTTACGCTCGTGTAAAAAATCAATTTCCACCAAACGCAGCCCGTCTTTTAAAGTTTCGAGACGTTTGCCCATGTATTTGTCATAATGTGAGTCTGGCGCTTTATGCGATGGCGATAATAATTCAATGCGCGTTAAGGGGCGCTCATCATCATAAATCACTAATCCAGAGGGCGCATCTTCGTCATCTTCTGCCTGTATCGTTTCGTCTAAGTCTAAAACCATTACCGGCTCTGTGGCATAAGACGTGTGCAGGGGTAGGTTTCGAGGTGAAGCCTTTTTGGAAATCAAAATATCAGCAACTGTCGGCACATTTTCGCTCAGTTGCAGTGATTTCTCGACGCGAACAATATAGTTCGTCGGCAAGAGAGCGTCAATTGCTTCCCGTAAGTGGGTGATGTGTGTTGTGTGGAAATCTTTCCAATCGCCTTTTGGCTGCTGCAACGCACTGTTCAAATGCGGGTTGATGCCGGGATACAAGTTCTTTTTTGATCGAATCGCCATTTTGCTGCTCCGATAGGTTGTCTTGAGCGATTTGCGTCATGCGCGCACGGATTTTTTCTTGATCGTCAGGCGTATAGGAAGCGAAATGAGCAGGAAGTTGTGAATAATCAGCTAACATTTCCCAATACAGTTTTCGACTTTCAAAAGTATGCGTATAGGCGATACCAAAGTCCAGCAACACTTTGTCATCTCCTGAAAGCGGAATAGAGATTTTAGGTAGTTCATCCATTAAACCAAAGCAGTAGACGAATATTTGACCACCCTCTATGTTGGGGCGTGGATCGCTGACAATAATATGGTACGGGGAAGCGCCGGGCTCCTCATACTTATAGCTAGGAATATGAGGAAAGAGGGGATGGCGTTGGTGTATATAGTCCACCTCAATCAAACGCAATCCATCTTCTAATGTTTGCCTGCGTATAAGTACATAATCATCAAAATCTTTGCTTGGTGGTTTATTGGTAGGGGATAGTACCTCAATACGTGTCACAGGCGCTCTTGTTTCCTCAGAATAGATAACAACACCCAGCGGAACGTCCTCGTCCTCATCAAACCCTAACGTTTCCATCATCGGCAGCGTCAACATTGGGGCGATAGACGATTGGGTTGGCGCTAGCCCTTTTCCTTCCATCCGTTTCATAATCAAAATATCAGGGCGGGAGGGCTTCTCTTTAACTTGCAATGATTTTTCAGTATCAAGGTAATATTTAGTCTCTTCAAGTAAAGACTCCAACACATTTGCAATATCGTTGATATGTGTAGCGTGAAATCCCTGCCAACCCCCATTGGGCTGCTGCAACGCACTGTTCAAATGCGGGTTGATGCCGGGATACAAGTTCTTTTTTGATCGAATCGCCATGATTGCCCCATCTCGATAAACACGCCCTCTCCACATATAATAACACTGTTATTTTTGCCCTTGATCGAAGGCTAAACTTATGACCTTGAATTTTCAGCAAGTCATCCTGAAGCTGCATGACTTTTGGGCGGCTCAGGGCTGTGTCATCTGGAATCCCTACAACGTGCAGCTTGGCGCAGGGACAGGCAACCCTGCCACGCTGCTGCGCGTGTTGGGTCCCGAACCCTGGCGTGTCGCTTATGTCGAGCCAAGTGTGCGCCCTGACGATGGACGCTATGGCGAAAACCCTAACCGGATGCAGTATTACTTCCAATATCAGGTTATCCTCAAGCCTGACCCCGGCAACCCTCAGGAGCTTTACCTGCAATCGTTGGAGGCTCTCGGTATCAACCCGCGCGAACATGATATTCGCTTTGTCGAAGACAACTGGGAAAGTCCAGCACTTGGCGCGTGGGGCTTGGGTTGGGAAGTGTGGCTCGATGGTCAGGAAATCACGCAGTTCACCTATTTCCAGCAGGCGGGCGGTATCGAACTCAATCCCGTGTCGGTAGAAATCACTTACGGCTTGGAGCGCATTGTACTCGCGCTGCAAGGCAAAAACGCCGCGTGGGACATCGAATGGGTCAACGAACTGCTGTACAAAGATGTGATGCTGCAAGCTGAAATCGAGTATTGCAAATACTACTTTGAGATCGCCGATGTCGAAGCGCTGAAAGAAGTGTTCGACAACTATGAGGGCGAACACAAGCGTGCGCTGGCGGCAGGCGTCGTGATTCCCTCTTATGACTACGTGCTGAAGTGCAGCCATCTGTTCAATGTGCTGGATGCGCGCGGCGCGATTGGTGTGACCGAGCGCGCTTACTTCTTCCGCAAGATGCGCGATATGACACGTAATATCGCCAAAGCCTACGCGGAACAGCGCGAAACACTCGGTTATCCGCTGCTGAAGCTGGAAAAGTCATGGGGCACGCTTCCGCTGCAAACGGCGGGCGCGCTGCCGCCCCCACCTACTGCGCCTGCCGACTTCCTGCTGGAAATCGGCGTCGAAGAACTTCCCGCTGACGATTTCATGAGTGCCCACGAGCAGCTAGAAGCCATCGGTGAAAAGTTGTTTGAAGACTTGCGCCTGGGTGTGCAGGCGGTTGCTGTGTTCGGGACGCCGCGCCGTTTGATATTGGCAGCGTATCAGGTTGCGCCGCATCAGACAGATGTTGAGAGGGTCGAAAAAGGTCCACCTGCTGAGCGCGCCTTCGACAATGAGGGCAAGCCGACAAAAGCCGCCGAAGGCTTTGCGAAGAGTCGCGGCGTGAACGTCGAAGACCTGAAGGTGGAAGAGATCGACGGCGGACGCTACGTGACGGCGCTGGTAAAAACGACAGGGCGTCCCGCCACCGAAGTGCTTGCCGAAGCGCTGCCCGGTGTCGTCGTCAATCTGAAGTTCGGCAAAACCATGCGTTGGAACGCCAGCGGCATTGCCTTCTCGCGCCCAATTCGCTGGTTTGTCGCGTTGTTTGGGGATAAGGTAGTTCCTTTCGCTTATGCGGGCGTTGCCAGTGGCAGCGTGACGCATGGGCTGCGTCCTTATGGCTCACCAGAAATCAGCGTGAAAAGCGGTGCCGATTACTTTGAAAAAATGAAGGCGCAGGGCATCATCCTCAATCAGGAGCATCGCCGCGAACATATCAAGGAACACATTGCGCAGTTGGCACAGCACGTCGGCGGTTACATCCCCGAAGACGAAGACCTGCTGTGGGAAGTGACCAATCTCGTCGAAATGCCGACGGCGCTCATGGGTTCGTTCGACGAAAAGTTTCTTGATCTGCCGAGTGACGTGTTGATTACCGTGATGCGCGATAAGCAGCGTTACTTCCCGGTAGTCGATGCCGATGGCAAGCTGATGCCCTACTTCGTCACCGTGCGCAACGGCGACAGCGAACATCTGGATAAGGTGACGCACGGCAACGAGCACGTATTGACCGCGCGCTTCTCTGATGTGTCATTCTTCTACAAATCAGATCGCGAAAAGAAGTTAGAACAACACCTGCCACGCCTTGCCACGCTGACGTTTCAGGAACAGCTTGGCTCGATGCTCGACAAGAATGAACGCATCGTGCAGTTGGTTGAGCCACTAGGCAAGCTGCTGAACACCAACGGCACGGATATTGCGATTGCCCAGCGTGCCTCGCACATCCTGAAAGCCGATCTCGCCACGCAGATGGTTGTCGAGATGACTTCGCTGCAAGGCACGATGGGACGCGAATATGCGCTGCTCGAAGGGTATCCGCAGGATGTCGCCAACGCGATTTATGAGCATTGGCTGCCGCGCGGCGCGGACGACGAACTACCCTTCAGCCCGGCGGGTACGCTGTTGGCTCTGGCAGATCGTCTCGACAGCTTGGTAGGTTTATTTGCTGCTGGACTTGCGCCCAAATCGACGGCTGATCCCTATGGTTTGCGGCGCGCGGCGTTGGGCATCGTGCAAATCCTGCTAGAGCGCAAAATCGACGTGAACCTTAGCCGCGCGGTAGACATCGTAGCGAGTATACAGCCGATCAGCGTCAATGAAACGGTACGCGCGCAGGTGTTGGAGTTCATCGCGGGACGTTTGGAAGTGTGGATGCGCGAACAGGGCTGGGCAGCCGATATTGTCACTGCCGTGCTTGCCGAACAATCCGCCAATCCCTATCGTGCGCTGGAAGGCGTCAAGCAGTTGAAGGCGTGGACAGAACGCGCTGATTGGGCAAACATCCTCGACGGTTTTGCGCGCTGTGTCCGTATCACGCGCGTGGAAAAGCAAACCTACACCATCAATCCCGCGTTGTTTCAGCAGAACGAGGAACACGCGCTGTACAAAGCCTATCAGGAAGCAGCAGGCAATCTCAAAAGCGGTGATAACGTTGATGGCTTCCTGAAGACGTTTTTGCCGATGTTACCCGCAGTGACCGCGTTCTTCGGCACAGGCAAGGGCGATGGCGTGCTCGTTCACGCGGAAGACGCGGCGATTCGCCAGAATCGTCTCGCCCTGCTGCAAGCCATCAGCGCCATGCAAAAAGGTCGCGCCGATTTGAGCAATTTGATGGGCTTCTAAATAACGTTGACATCGTAGGGGCGAGCCGACGTGTTCGCCCTTCATTTTTGGTTAGAATCGGTTGGAAATCGCAAACAACTTACGATAAGTGCCGAGTGGAACCTTTTGAGTTCAAACACTGAGACGTGGGGTTGTACGTCGTGCGTGCATTGAATGCCCACGAGAGACATGTGAGCAGGTGCAGCGGGAAGTATTTACAGGCAGGGGTGGTAAACCTACGCAGGAGATGAAGAAACCATGCCTTGACAAGCGCCTGAAACGGGGTGATCGATACACGCGAAAGTTAGAAAAGGTTACAAATTTCTAGCGCTTCACATTGTAAGGCATTGTGGCAAAGGTTTGCCCATAACAAGCCAAAATCATCAATATTAAAACAATAATTAGATTAATATGGACATGGGAGGATGATATGTCTGATAAACGCCATGTCTTTATTTCCTATTCGCGTAAAGACAAAGAGTTCGTTGAACGTCTATGTGACGATCTCGAAAACGCTAAAGTGCCGTTCTGGATTGATAAAGAAGATATTCCACTAGGCACGCCAGATTGGGAACGCGCGATTAAAGACGCTATTGAAGCTGCAAAACTTGTTTTGTGGATTGTTACACCTGACTCCGCTGTATCTCGTTATGTACTTATGGACAAATCAGTTAGATTGCTAACAATGGGCTTAAGCCCATTGTCCTGAACAGATTGTTAGTGTTTATTTTGATTTATCCATTAGTGAATTAGAAATTGCTCAGGGAAAGAACTGTCCAACTTACCCCATTTTTGCGGCTGGTGATCTGGAAAAGTGGCATGAATACGCGCCTCTACATCTCATAAAGACGCAATTTGTCGATGCGCGTGGTGACGCTTATGCTCAGAATTTGCCTAAGATTACTGAACCACTCGCGGTAGAGTTTGCACATATCAAGGCGGAGAGATTATTTGAGGAGTTCAAGACTGCGGCAGATTATCGACAACAAGTAATCATAGATGAATGGATTTTAATAGGTAAAGATGCTTTGCCAATGATGATGGAAGGACTTCGCTTCACCGCAGCGACGCATAATATCTCGCATATCAAATTACGGCATTTAGTAGTGCATTTTCCCAATATAGTGTTACCTCAGCTATTAGAGATGCTTACAGATAAAGAGGCGATTATCAGGCGTGTCGCTGCGGAAACAATGTTCGAAGGATGGCAACAATTTAGATCATACTTTAATTATGATAGTGTCACATTGCTTATATCCGCCTTAAAAGATGAGGACGTAGGTGTAAGGAGTGCCGTAGCTCCATTTCTAGCCAATTTAAGAGATAAACGTGCTGTGTTACCCTTAATTGAAGTATTAAAGGATGAGAATTATGAAGTTAGATTAGGAGCAGCACTCGCGTTAGGTTTTTTTGATGAGTTAGATGCCGTTCTTCCATTGATTGACCTGTTAAATGATGTGCATTGGAACGTCCGGCGCACAGCAGCGGGAGCACTTGGTAGATTACGCGATAAAGCTAGTGTACCCTCACTGCTAGAAATTCTGGATGATGAAAATAATATTGTTCGTCAAGAGGCGGCATTTGCATTATCTCTGATTGTTGATCCTCGTGCATACACACCGCTACGAGAGCGTATTATCCTTGAAGAAGATGAGAGAGTAAAACAAGCTATTGCTTGGTCGTTAGTTCAACTTGGAGATTTTGAACATATCCCACTTCTAAGTTCTGCACTTCAGGGTGGATATTGGCACAATAGTGTCAAGGAACAATTCGCTGATACACTTGAAAAACGCGGTACCCCTGAGGCAAGAGAAGCAGTTCGCAAGTGGCGCGACAGTAGTCAAAATTCTTGATTACCGTCTGAATCAAAAAACGCCCCATATGGAGCGCTTTCGATAGCAATTCATTATCAGGATGTTTTTCGAGTTTCCTGCAAGCGGTCACGCAGGCGTTTACCTACCATGTATTCATCGTCATCCCCGACAGCGATGTCTAACAACAATGAAATCGCTTCATCAAAGCTCTCTGCTTTCAAACCATTCCTGAATTCGCGCAGCCGATCATGTGTGGATGGCTTTAGAGGTATCCGGCTGCTGGCAATGTTGTTTTCCAAAGGGTCTGACATATGTGTCCCTCTCAGTCTATGCAAATTATAGCATAGGTTCAATCAGCCATAAAAATGAACCTATTGACTCTGACGTGCAACTCGTGATACGCTGTGTTAGCGGTAAAGTATGTAAAGGAGATTGATATGATAAATTTGCTGCGCGGCTTGTTATTGGGCTTCATCATCGGCGGGGTTTGCGGCGTGCTCATGACCGAACGTCAGCACCAGCGAGCAGCGCAGGCACGCGAAGATGCGTTTTTCAAACATCCCGACGTGATCGCCACTATTCGTGAAAGCGAACGTTTACGCCGCGCCGACCAATGGTTAGATGATATTGAGGATAATTTATGAGTAATCACCGACTTTTACATGCGGTTCTCAATCGGCTGTACATCATCCGCGATCACATTGCGGTGACGCCGCGCTTCAAAAGCTACGTGCAGGGCGCGATTGACGATCAACTCTACGGCATTGATGATGCTGACGAGCAAATCTGGAAAGCGGCGCAAGGCGGCGTGCGCAATCCTGAATTTGATGGGGATGAAGTCGGCAGACCAGACGATGATTTTTAGGTAGACACGCCGCACACTAAATACGGCGTGTCTTGGAACGGGTGTGATTCATTTGGGTGTGCTTCACATCCGTTTTTTATTGTACGCGAATTTCGTTTGAAACGTCCAATACGAGCGCTCCCCTTACATTACACATCGCATTAAAGTGTCAAAAGGAACGCAAATGCGCCCCGTTTTCTGCTATGCTCTCTGCTAGAGAAAGGAGTCTCCAATGTCACATCTTCAGCGAAAGACTACTGACTATGGACTAATGACTACCGTTAATAACTCAGTAAATTCCCTGATGCCTTACTGTTTTTTCGGCTTACATTTAACTTTCAGGTTAGAACGCGGTTTGAAACGCCAAAACTTTTGTACCCATACTCCCTTTATTATTTTCTCACCAAATGAAACGTTACTCTGATAAATGTGTTTTTGCAGGCTAAAATTTGAGTCACACCTTTACTAGCATCCGCCTATTGTTTCGTTCTCTCTCCTCTTTGTCTTGGCGACCTGGCGGTTTATCTTTGTACTGACTCATTGCTCATTGCTCGTTACTCATTGCTCCTTATTGCTGAAAGCTGATTGCTCCTATGCCGCTTGACCTTGCCGCCTGCCATGCCTTGATGTTCCGTTCCTACGAGCGCGTCACCCCCTCGCTCAAAGGCTACGATCAGCACACCCGCGACATCAATACCACCCGCGAACTCTTGCAGCGCGCGGGCATCTCCACCTCGTTCGCGCCCGCTATCACCGTCACAGGCAGCAAAGGCAAAGGTTCAACCTCGCTGCTCTCCGCCGCGCTGCTGCAAGGCATGGGTTATAAAGTCGGCTTGCTCACCAGCCCCAACTACCTTGATCTACGCGAACGCATCCGCCTCAACGGGCGCATCATCCCCGCCGCCGATTACGTCCGCATCATCAACGACCTCGCGCCCCAGATCGACGCCATCGAAGCCAGCCTGCCGCCCGACAAGTACCTCAGTCCGACAGGCTTATTCCTCACCGTCGCCCTGCGCTACTTCATGGAACAGCACGCAACTGCCCTCGTCCTCGAAGTCGGACGCGGCGGGCGCTTCGATGATGTCAGCCTGTATCAAAACACTGTCTCGGTCTTCACCCCCATCATGGATGAACATCTCGACAAAATGGGACCCACCGTGCTCGATGTGGCATGGCACAAAAGCGGCATCATCAAACCCAACAACGCCGTCGTCAGCGCCCCGCAAAGCCCCAACGTGCGCGCCGTCCTGCAAACCGAAGCGCAAGCCCAACACGCGCGTTGGTTATCAGTCCCTGATGACATCACATACACCCTAACACGTAGCACGGATAACGCGCAGGACATTCGCGTCGCGCTCCTTGCTCGTGAGTTCAATTTCAGAGTCACCGCGCGGGCAAAGTACCAGGCGATGAATCTCGCCGTTGCCTGTGGCGCCGCCGCGACCTTTGGCGACATTCAACAGTCAGCAGACACCGTGCGCCGCCTGCGTTTTCCCGGACGCTGCGATCAAGTGAGTTCAAATCCTGCCGTCATTATCGACGGCGCGATCAACCGTGAAGCTGCCGAACAATTCCGTGACAGCGTGCTTGCATCGATCACGCACCCTCTTGTGCTCGTCACGGCGCTACCACACGACAAAGACGCTCACGGCTTACTCGAAACACTTGCTCCCTTAGCGGATCACGTCGTTGTCACCCGCGTTCATGCCACACATCTACACTTCACTGACGAGGTTTTCAGCCTCGCGCGCCAGTTCAACACCAACGTCACCGACCAGCCCGATGTAGACGCTGCCTTTCGCCTCGCGCTGGAAGTGGCAGGCACAGCAGGCACAATTTGGGTGGTTGGTACACAGTCACTCGTGCGCGATGCCTTACGCTTCTGGAATCAGGATTTAGAGAACGTGTTTGTGGAGGCATGAGCGCTATAGTAGCTGCCATCCTTATGGTGACTACTCCCCACAGCTAAAGCTGGGGGCTTCTAGGGAATTTCACCCATGCTCTATAGTCCTGGAGACGGTTTCGGTTCAGATTTTACATCCCGCCCTGTGCGAGAAAACCACCGATCTGTTTTTAAGCAGCGTGTCCGAACAACTGTTGGGTACGCTTCGGACAAAGCAAGGATAACACAGTTGAACTCAAAAGCCGGGTCTGCGCCTTGTCTCCCCGCACGTCAACGTGGTTGCTCTACGGCGCTTTTCGGTAAACTTCCTGTAAAATCTTAACGTACCGTATTGTCCTGCACCTCAAACATGTATTATGCTCAAATTATGCGCTATAGACTACTTTTCAGCCTCCTTTTTGCCATCTTCACGACTGCTGTCCACGCGCAAGAAGCAGCTCCTTCCTGCGGCGTGGTCGATGCCATTCGCTTACCCATTGACAACATCGTAGAGATGACGCGCGGTTATGACGATTTTGGCGTGTATCGTGAGCGTTTTGGCGGGCGACACACTGCTGAAGACATCGCCTTTGACCGTCTTGGCGATCCTATCTATGCCGCCGCGCGCGGGCGTGTCACCTACTCTGACCCCTTCGGTTGGGACACCGAAAAAGGTGTGGTCATTATTGAGCACCTGTTCCCC